>JBOGNJ010000112.1:0-9416 GCA_050746905.1 Candidatus Acidiferrales bacterium | reverse complement strand
GGCCACGAAGAAGATTCCCGCCAATGTGGAGCAAGAAATCCGATTTATGCTCGACGGTTTTCGCGAAACGCTATCTCGCGCGGCGCTGGCGATGGAGGATCTTGTGTTTGTGCAGGTGTTTTGCCCGGACGTCTCGCTGTTTGACAAATTCAATTCTGTCTACCGCACCTATTTCTCGCAGGATTTCCCGGCGCGGGCGTTTATCGGCTCTGGGCCACTCCTGTTCGGCGCGCATTTTGAAATTCAGGGCATCGCAGTTAAACGGACCAAGCGCAGGCCCCATGACCGGAAGCCGAGAAAGTAAAATCGCGGTTTTCGTGCGGACCTCGTGCCTTCGGCAGACCAAATTGGCTTGCTGTGAGTGCGAAGTTTGATCTAGCAACCCATTCACTCGCCTACCGAATATCGGTAGCATGTCCGGTAGACGAGGTGCCTGCATGCACATCGAGAATGCAGAATCCACGGAATTCATTCCCTTAGTCCGCGAACTTTTCGTCGAACACTCGGAATCATCCAGCGCTGGCTTTTGTTTCCGTGGATTCGAGGAGGAACTGGCTAGTCTTCCCGGCAATTATGCTCGGCCCACAGGACGGCTATTCCTGGCGCTCGAAAATAAACGTGCTGCCGGGTGCGGGGCACTGCGGCGCATCGACGATTGTGTCTGCGAAATGAAACGTTTGTACGTGCGGCCGGAGTATCGCGGAAAGGGCGTTGGGTGGGAGCTGATTGATGCGCTGATGAAATCCGCGCGAGAGATCGGCTACGCACGAATGCGGCTCGACACGCTGCCGTCGATGTTGAAGGCTATCGCTCTGTATCGGAGGCTCGGCTTTCGAGAAATTCCACCTTACGGCGCGAATCCCGTCCCGGGAGCCCTCTTTTTTGAATACAAGTTGTAGCCGCAGACGATTTTCTGCAAGGTTCAACGCTGGGAGACCGAGGACGTTTCGTGTCGCGTTTCCGAGGTTGCGGCGGGCACCGCCTTGGACATCGAAAGGCCGCCGAGCAAAAGCGCAGTGAGACCCGCGATCAGACCTCCCGCAATGATGATCGTTTCCCACGCCAAGCCCACGGCTACGGTCACCGCGGCGCGTGCGCCAAAGGGAATCAACAAGGCGGCGAGAGCGGCTTCGCGTACGCCGATGCCTCCTTGCGTGATGGGAATGACAGCGGAGAGCTTTGCCAGTGGCCATGCGAAGAGCCACGCGCGAAACGGCAGGCGCAATCCGCTCGAATTCGCGACCTGCGCCATCAGCCAAATGAAACCTCCCTGTACAAACAGACCCAGGCACAGCGCGGCGAGCACATAACCTTTTTCGTTGCGTATGGCACGGGCCGCGCCGCGCAGGCGCGCCAGACGGCGCCGGATGCCAAAAGAGAATCGTCGCGCCGGAAACCAGAAAACGACCGGTGCAAGAATCGCGAGCAGCACGGCAATCGCGACGCCCGCGATCAAGAATACGTGCCGCGTTTGCGGGGCGAGCGCTGCGGGTGCAAGCGCCACTCCCACTGCGGCCAGCAACCCGAGCGCCACAAAATCGATCAGACGGTCGACGAAACTTCCCAGCAGTACGCCGGCTTTGCTCTTACCGGAGCGCAGCGCCAGGCCCGCGCGCACCACGTCGCCGCCGACAATCGACGGTAAAAAGAGCGTGCCGAAAAGCCCCGAGAAATAGCAGCGGACGGCCTGGCCGAAATTCAAGCCCGCGCCGCCGGCGTTGAGCATCAGCCGCCACTTGCTCATGCCAACCAAATGCGCGGCCATGTAGCCCGCGAGCACCAGCAGCCAGACGTGCGCGGGCAACTTGCGGAACTCCCTCCACACCTCGCCTAAGGGGAGGAAATGGAAAAGTAAAATTAACGACAGGACGCTGCCGCCGATGCGCAGCGCCGCGCGCTGCCAGTTCCGCATTTTCCGATGTGAGGTCATTCCGTACGAGCAACCCGGCTCGCGACAATCGGTCGGCAACGCTCCGAATTGCATTTTCATTATGGGGCCCGACGGGATGCGTCACAAGCGCGCTGTCTTTTGTGTGTCATTCGCGCCGGGCTTTCCGGCTTGCGTATGTGCCGGTAACGAATTAAGGTATTCGTTCCTCGCATCGGGAAGAATTGGAGCTGCTTGTGACGAAGAAAAAGATTCGTATCGTTCAATTTGGGGTGGGGCCGATTGGCGCTTCCGTCGCGCGGCTGATGCGGCAGAAAAGCGCCATCGAGATTACCGGCGCCATCGATTCCGATCCGGGGAAGGCGGGGCGCGATTTGGGCGAAGTGGTGGGTGCGGCCGATGCGCCGTGGGGCATTCGCGTGTCGGCTGAGGCGCCGCCCGTGCTGGCAGGCCAAGTGGACGTGGTGATGCACTGTACCTCGTCGTATTTGAAGGACGTGATGTCCCAGCTTCTGGCATGTCTCGAAGCAGGCTGCTGCGTGGTTTCGACCTGTGAGGAACTCGCGTATCCATTTCGCAAGCATCCCGAACTTTCGGCGAAGCTGGACGCCGCTGCAAAGGAAGAAGGCGTGGCGCTGGTGGGAGTGGGCGTCAATCCGGGCTTCGTGCTTGACAAATTGGTGGTGACGCTGGCCGCTGCGGCGCAACGCGTGGATTCCGTGCGCGCCGTGCGCATTGTGGATGCGGCGAAGCGCCGCTTGCCGCTGCAGAAAAAAATCGGCGCGGGAATGACTCCGCAGGAATTTCGCGAGCGGGTGGCGGCAGGCGTAATCAAGCATCATGGATTGCCCGAATCGGTGGCGATGGTCGCGGACGCACTCGGTTTTGCGGTGGACCATATCTCCGAGACAATCGAGCCTGTGATTGCCGAAGACCGCGTGAAGACGGAATTCCTAGAAGTGGAAGCCGGACAGGTGGCGGGAGTTCATCAGATTGCGCGTGGAACGATCAACGGCGCGGAAAAGATATTCATGGAACTGCAGATGTATGTTGGCGCGAAGGATCCGGCCGATTCGATTACGCTCACCGGCGAGCCGAATATCACTCTGACGATTCCCGGCGGCACCCATGGCGACATCGCCACGGCGGCCGTCGCCGTGAATGCCATCCCAGAGATTCTCGCTGCACAGGCGGGTCTGCGAACGGTCCGTGATTTGCCGCTCAGTTATTTCGCCCCGAACACCGCTCCGTAAGGCAGCGCGCTACAATTTACCGTGATTGTGATTTCGGGATGTCCTGAGTCGGAATAACCTCACGAGTTTAAGCGAGCGGGACGATGCCCTCTATCAGTATTCAGGAAGCGAGATCTTATCGACGATGTCGCGGCCGACCGTAAAATCCGCAATCCACGCGATGTTCAGAAGTTTCATTATCTGATTACGGAGGAAGAGAGAAAAGTTCGACTTGGGAGCGAAAAAACCCGCAAAACGCAGCGCCGCTTTTTGTTTTCCGCGAACAAAAGGCCCAAACAGGTTCTGGTAGCGCGCAAACGCCTCGGCATAGTTCCCTTTAGCGCGATGAAGTTCTCCTGCCAAGATATAGGCAGCCACCATGGCCAGGGCTGACCCCTGTCCCGCAAGCAGCGACACGCATGAGGCCGCATCCCCGATCAGGGTTACGCGTCCCTGCGTCCATAGCACCTTTTGCTCATCCATGCGTATCTGGCTCACACGATCGAAATAGAGATCATTTGCGGCGTCAAGCGCGTTCAGAATCTGCGGACATTCCCATCCACTTTTCCCGAAGCGCTTCCGCAACAGTGTTTTCTGAGAGGGAACGTCGCGAGCTTCGTCAACATCTTCGTCCGCAAACGTAAAGAGGAACATGGTGCGGTCGCCGCGCATGGTAAATCGTCCTACCTGCTGGCCGACCTCTGTGTAGAGCACATAAACTAGTTCGTTTCTTGGCCTATAGCCCGCGGCTTCAAAAGCCGCCACTTTACATCCCAGATATTTCTCAAAGCGGCTTTCCGCGCCAAAAACGATTTCGCGGACTCGCGAGTGAAGGCCATCGGCTCCCACGACCAGATCGAAGTCGCGTTCCGCTCCACTTTCGAAAGCGACATGAACACCGTTGTTGGTCTGGTCGATTCGGGCCACGCTGTCGCCAAAGATCGTCTCGACCTTGCCTGCCAGCGGTCCAAAAATCGATGCTGCCAAATCTCCTCGAGGGAGGCTGATAAAGCGGTTGTCCGTTATGCGGGCAAATGCATCGACCGGGAATCCTGATATTTTTTGTCCGTCTCGATTTACGACCCGCAGCTCCCGGATCTTATATCCTTTGCGTTCGATCTCGGGCAATAACCCCATGCGGCCTGCGATTTCGAAACCTGCGCCCCAGAAATCGATCACGTAACCACCGGTGCGCAATCGGGGAGATTTCTCGACGAGGGTGGGCTGCATTCCATGGCGGGCCAGCCAGTATGCGAGAGTGGTTCCTGCAATTCCCGCGCCCGATATCAAGATCCGCATAACAAAATAGAATAACACGACAGCAATGGCGCGGAATCGCTAGCGAATCATGGCTTATTCGGAAGCTGCCCTGCCATCATCCTCTGGTGTATTTATTTTCTCGGCAACGCGTTAGGTTTTCTTCCAGTAATTTGCGATGGCGGCGTAGTCCACGTCGGTTTTTGCGGCGGCTTTTACTGCGGAGTAGGCTTCCTGGGCCGCGGAGCCGGCGGGAAGATGGATGCCGTTTTCCTTGGCCAACTCCATCGCGAGGTTTACATCCTTCAGCATCAGGCGTAACGGAAAACTCGGCGTGAAATCGCGCTTAAGGATTATGGGCGCTTTCACGTCGAGGACCGGCGCTCGCCCCATGCTCGATTGCAACACCTCGATCAACCGCTCGCCGGCGAGGCCCGCGCGCATGACAAGCTCCAACCCTTCGGCAAGCGCCTGAACCTCGAGGGCCAAAATCAAATTCATCGCCAACTTCACCGTTTGGCCCGCGCCGTTGGGGCCGAGCAGGAAAAATCGTTTCCCGACAGCTCGAAGGACTGGCTCCACGCGGTCGAGAACTTCCTTTTTTCCGCCGATCATGAAGATGAGCTCGCCTTTTTCCGCGCCCCACGTTCCGCCAGTCACCGGAGCGTCCAGAAAATCGGCGCCGCGTTCGGCGCACGCCTCCGAGATGCGCCGCGCCAGCGCGGGCGAAACCGTGCTCGAATCGATCAGCACGCTTCCTTTGCGCAATCCAGCAAGGGCGCCTGATTCGCCCCAAAGAACCTCCTCGAGCGCCGGAGGATCGCTGACGATCGTAAATGTAACGTCGGAGGCCGTCGCTACTTCGCGCGGTGAGTTGGCAACCTTCGCGCCTTCCCTTTCCAATTCCTCCGCCTTCGAACGCGTGCGGTTCCACACCGTCAGCGGGAATCCTGCTTTCAGCAAATTCCGCGCCATGGGCAAGCCCATCAGTCCCAGGCCAATCAGTCCGGCTTTCGGCTTCATGATTTCCTCCTCGTCAACAGACGAATATAGCGGGAGAAGCGTCGCGAGGAAATCAGAATTGTTTAGAAAGGAATGTACGGTTCAAATGTACGGCTCAGTAGTGACGCACGTCGCCGCGCAAACTTCGCAGCGTCTACGCGATTACGGACGGAGGCTGGAGCATGACTTCACGGATGCGCACGATGGAGGGATAGGGGATTTCGATGAGCACAGTCTTGTCGCGGCCCGACTGCGAGAAACGATCTTCGAGCCGGACGAATGCCCCGGAATCCAAGGCCAACATGCCGGTTGCAATCATCTGAACCTCACCGGCGCGGTAACGTACCTCGACCCGTTTACCGAGCAGTACCTTATAAGCGTCCATTGACCGAGACTGAAGGTCCTATCCAGTCACGTCAATAGTACCGGCGGGGGCAGATGTGGAAAAGTGCTACAGGCGCGAACGAATTGCCTCGACCACACTGAATTCGACGCGATGCCGGAACGGGTCAATACGCTCCGCGCGTACGCGCACGCGGTCGCCCAAATGGAATTCCCGGCGGGAATCGCGGCCCTTACGCGCACGATACGATTGGCTAACGATGGCGTGATCGGTCTCGCGATATTGGAAGCGCTGGCCGAGCGTTTCTTCCAGGCGATCGACGGCCACGAGTCCTTCGACGAAAACGTCGAACAGCTCGACGAAAAAGCCGAATTTCTGCACGGAAATGATGAGCGCGTCGTATTCCTCGCCGAGATGGTTTTCCATGTACTGTGCCGTTTTCCAGTCCATCAACTCGCGCTCGGCGGCATCGGCGCGGCGCTCGGCTTCCGACGTTTCGACGGCAATCTCCTCGAGTTCCGCCAAACGATACGGCCCCTTGGCGGAAGATGAATTTTCGAGAGTCCACTTCAGAATGCGATGGACGATAAGGTCCGGATAACGACGGATGGGTGACGTGAAATGCGTGTACTCGTCCGCTGCGAGCGCAAAATGGCCAAGCGGTTGGGCAGCGTAGCGCGCTTGCTTGAGGGAGCGCAGCATTAAATAGGAGAGAATGCGCTCCTCGGGCTTTCCAGCGAGCTTCTGCGTCAGGCGCTGATAATGCTGCGGACGAATGTCGAAGTCGGCCCCGGGCAGGGTGACTTCCATCGTGCGCGGCCGGTCGTGGCGTTCGCGCCCCGCGGGACGCAACTGCCCGTGGCGCACTGCGATTCGACGCTCCGATAGATCCTCGACGCCCAGGGAATAGCCGAACGCCCGCGCGAGATCCTCGAATTCCAACACTTTCTTCGGATCAGGCTTTTCGTGGACACGATGCAGCGACGGAATGCCGCGCTTTTCCAGATATGCGGCGACCGCCTCGTTGGCGGCAAGCATAAACTCTTCGATAATTCTGTGCGCGATGTTGCGAACGCTGCGCACCACGCCTACCATGCGGCCTTCATCGTCGAATTCGATGATGGCTTCTGGCAAATCGAAATCGATGGAGCCCCGGACGGTGCGCCGCGCATTCAGCGCGAGAGCCAGTTCCTTCATGCGCTGGAGCTCGCCCACGAGCGATGAATATCGCTCCGTCATTTCCGGATCGCCTTCGAGCACGTTGTGGACGTTCGTGTACGTCATGCGTTCGGCGGAACGAATCACTCCGGGAGTGAATTCGGTGCTCAGGAGTTTTCCGGTCTTGTCGAACTGGAGGATCGCGCTCATCACCAGGCGCTCGACGTGCGGGTTGAGCGAGCAAATGCCGTTGGAAAGTTCCTCGGGCAGCATGGATACGGCGCGGTCCGGAAAATAGACCGATGTGCCTCGCAGGCGCGCTTCCCGGTCGAGCTCCGAACCGCGGCGAACATAATGCGCGACGTCGGCGATATGTACTTGTAGTTCGAAGCCGCCGCCCGGCCGCGCGGCGACGTATACAGCATCGTCGAAATCCTTCGCTGTTTCGCCGTCAATGGTGACAATCGGCAAATCGCGGAAGTCGCGGCGACCGGCAATATCCTCTTCGCGGACTTGCTGAGGAATTGCGCGCGCTTGCGTGAGAACTTCTGGAGCGAATGTGTGCGGCAGATGGTGTTTGCGGATGATGATTTCGACATCGACGCCCATTTCGCCCGGACGCCCGAGGATTTCGACGACGCGTCCGGTGGGTGCAACGCCGCCGCGCGGGTAGCGCGTCATTTCCACGTTTACTACCGCGCCATCGAGTTCTGGAAGGCGCAAGCGTTTGGTCGCGCGCGGCCGTTCATCCACGCCCTGCTGAACCTTCTCGTGCAATGCAGGCGTCAGTTCCGCGCCGGGCGGGATGATGATTTCATGCGCGAGGCGTGTTTCGTAGGGCAGGACCGTATTGCCGTGCGGTCCGTAACGGAAAAGCCCAACAACCGTCGGATGCGCGCGCGACGTGACCTTCTCGATGCGTCCTTCGAACCGGCCGTCCGAACGGCGGCGGGCGAGGCGCGCTTCCACGCGATCGCCGTGCATCGCGTCGCCCATGCTGTCCGGATTGATGAACAAATCGCCCGCCATGTCTTTCACCCGGCGGTCAGGAACGACGAAGCCATAGCCGTCGCGATGGGCGACGAGGCGGCCTGCAATCAGATTCGGATCTTGTCTGGATGAGCGCGCGCCTGCCTGGAGGCCGGCGTCGTCCGTTTGCTGGGTAGCGGATCGTTTTGCCGGCTCGAGGTCATTACGCCGGACAGGCTCCGTACGTGGCGCTGACTTCCTCCGTTCGCCAGCCAGCCGATACCGCCCATGCTCGACTTGCACCTCTCCGCGACGCTTGAGCCGGGCGAGTAGCTTCGGCAGTGCTCGCCGGCCCCAGTGCCGGAGGCCCAGCGCGCTTGCCATCTCGCGGATGCTTTCCGGGCGATTCGCTTTAGCAAGATAGGCGAGCAACTCGCCTTCCGTGATTTCCGGCGGACGTTCACCGACGTGTCGTTTGTTTTCTTTCATGGAATGGGCTATTTCGAACAAGCAGATTCATGAGATGCTGCGTGAAGATCGACGCATTCTTACCTTAGCGGAAAGGCTCCTCTACATGTATATGGCCTGCAACACTGCCGACGACATTGTATGTTCCGCGCGCAAATTCTTTCGCAACTTTTTTCGCGGCTCCGGGTTTGCACTCCCAGTTGTGAAATTCGCTTGCCGTCTCCCCAGGCGGTGGGCGGAATCTCACACCCCAGGGACGTCGGAGGCGGTTCGAGCAGAGCCGCCTCCTAATTTTTTCCTCTATATCCCGCATTTGATTCATGGCTATCCGGCTGCATTTTTGTGCGTGCGCGCACGGTATGCGTAGAAAACCGCGAGCAGTGGGAGCCAAGAGGACTCCCCAAAAACTGCGTTGCGCCCTGATTGCCAGAGTGATAGATTCCGCTCGCTCTGGTTCCCGTGTGTTCCTAACGGAGACCTCTTGAACTTTTCCGCCTACGCGCGGCTGCAGTCGATGGTCCCAGATCCGCACCTGATTTTCGAGATTCTCGCTTATACAGTTGCATTCCAGGTGTATCTGCGCCTCCGCAAACGTTGCGGCGATCCGGTCAGCACCGGCGACCGTTGGACGGTGATTGCTGCGGCAATTGGCGGAGCGGCGCTCGGCAGCAAAATGCTTTACTGGCTTGAGGATCCCGGCGTAACGCTCCATTACTGGAGAAGTGCTGCGTATTTGATGGGCGGGAAAACCATTGTTGGGGCGCTGATCGGCGGATTAGTCGCCATCGAGATTACGAAGAGAATTTACGGCATTCGCGAGTCGACCGGTGATCTGTTCGCAGTGCCGCTGACGATCGGCATCGCCATCGGGCGCGTCGGATGCTTTCTGACGGGCCTTCCGGACGAGACGTCGGGCTCGCCGACGCGCTTGCCGTGGGGTGTGAATTTCGGAGATGGCGTCGCACGGCACCCGACGCAGCTTTATGAGATTGCGTTTGTGTTGTTATTGGCTTTCGTACTTTGGAGATTCTCTCCCCGGGCGCGTCGAAATGGCGATGTGTTCAAGCTCTTTATGGTGGCATACATGGGATTCCGCGTG
>JBOGNJ010000111.1:0-2670 GCA_050746905.1 Candidatus Acidiferrales bacterium | reverse complement strand
CGGCTAATTGACAAGAATAATGTGATCTACATTTACGATGAGGCACAGGTCAACGCGATACTCGGACGAAAAGGCGACGCTTTGAATGGGCTTCGAGAGGCGTTGCAGAAACATTTCCCTGCGCCCTATGCCGCGAACGATCCTGAACTCGGAGAGCTACGGAAACTGCCGGGTTTCTCGACCTTGATGGCCCAATACCAAATCCCGAAGCATTAAGACCGATTTCCGAAGAAAAGTGCGGACGGTCGAACGGTCGAACACATCATAATTCCGCGATTTCCTCCGCAAGCGGCCGAGCTGACCTCACCTGATACAAACAATTTGTACGTTGACGATTGTCAGCCTGAATGCCTGGAACCAAAGAGCCGCTTGCGAAGCGGCAGCAAGGGCAGGAAACCAGTCAGCAACAGAACGATGGACTCCGGCTCGGGAGTGGCATTGGGCGTCACAGTTGCAAGAGAGTCTGGTTGCCAGTTCCCGCAGGTCGCGCCCGCAGCACATGGAGTATCCATGTGAAAGGTAATGAAACCGCCGTCAGGGATGCCTTCGCAATCGGCCTGGCCATTCTCGCAGGAACCAAGACCCGAGAAAAATGCGTCGACCATGTTCGTGCCAGTCGGGCCCGACCCCGTAATGCCGACGGAGCAATTCTGAAAGAATGTGAAGCCGTCGCAAGTGAACAGACTCGCGCCGGATGGGGCAAGAAGACTCATGTCGAGGCTCGTCCAAGTGACTCCCGAATTATTCTTAATGACAAAGTTGCCGCCGCCGGTGTTGTCGAGCTGCAAACCGAAAGGACCACTGGCCACTATGCATGTGACAGAAATACTGGAGACACAAGTGGGGGGATCGCGAAGGATGATCGACGGATCGACAGGAGTGGCGTAAGCAGCGCTCGCCGACAGGATCAGGACAAGGCCGATTGCGAGAGCCCAGAGCGTTTTCATTACTACCCCCTTGTGAGCACAGAACAAACGTTCAAATAGCTATGTGGAGCGAGCAAATCGAGGTCCAGAACGGCCGTATTGTGTACAAATATTAAGCGCTTTTGTTTCATGATGATAAAGCTATTCACTGACGGGCTCTGACGACCGTCTCCCAGCGACTGCAAAGATTTTTCACTTTTGCGCAAGCGGACCTGCATCCGCGCAATCCCGCTGGCCAATTCGGACACGTCTGCTAGAATCTCGCTTCGTGTGAAAACGGGGAATCTTCGACTTGGAACAGGCACGGGCGGCGCGAACTTATTACGTTTCGGGGATTGTGCAAGGTGTGGGCTATCGATATTTCACGAGGAGGGTTGCGGTACGCTTAGGACTGGCCGGTTACGTGAAGAACCTCCTGGACGGGCGCGTGGAAGTGTATGCGATCGGGGAACGGGAGCAGCTTGCGGCCCTGAAGAAGGAACTCGAGCGCGGGCCACGAGCCGCGTCCGTGGCTGAAGTGGCGGAAGAAGAAGCGGAACTGGAAGAGAAATACGCGCACGATTTTGCGGTCGAGCATTCTTGTTGAATAGAATGCGCGCCTGAAACGGCAGCCGGCGATTCAGCGAAAGGACAAACGAATCGAATGGACGATCTGAAGAAACTGATCCGCGAAGTTCCCGATTATCCGAAGCCCGGAATTTTATTTTATGATTTGACGACCCTGCTGCAGGATAAAAAAGGATTCCACGACCTGATCGAGAGGCTGGGCGACAAATTTGAAGGGAGGGAAATTGATGTTGTCGCCGGAATCGAGGCACGAGGATTCATCTTTGCGCCGGCGCTGGCTTACCGGCTGGGCGCGGGGTTCGTGCCCGTTCGAAAGGCGAATAAGTTGCCGTGGAAAACGGCGGAGGTGACATATCAGCTCGAATATGGAACAGATAAATTGGAGATTCATCAGGATGCGGTGAAGCGCGGCGAGCGCGTGCTCGTGTGCGACGATTTGCTCGCTACAGGCGGGACGGCGGCCGCGGCGGTACAGCTCCTGCGACAACTCGGCGCGGAAATTGCAGGCGCGGCGTTTGCGGTGGAGCTGAGTTTCCTGAAGGGGCGCGAAAAGCTCAATGGAACGGAAGTTTTCTCGTTGCTTCAGTACGACAAGTGAATGCCGCGTTGAAATTATTTACGAACCGCTTTTGCGGTGGCGGAGGGCCTCGAAGAGGACGACGCCAGCGGCGACGGAGACGTTGAGGGAGCGAACGGGGCCGGTGGTGGGGATGGAAACAAGGAAGTCACAACGTTTGCGAACCAAATCGTGCAGGCCCGCGCCCTCGCTGCCCATGACGATGGCGATGCGGCCTTTGTAATCCACTTCGGTGTAACTTTTTTCGGCGCGCTCGTCGAGACCAATCAGCCAAAAGCCGGCATCTTTGAGCTGTTCCATGGCACGCGCCAGATTTTTTACGCGGGCGACGGGCAGATGCGCGAGAGCTCCTGCGGAGACGCGGGCGACCGTGTCCGTTAAGCCTGCAGCGCGGCGTTCGGGGATGATGAGTCCAGAGGCGCCTGCTGCGAGAGCGGTGCGAACAATTGCGCCGACGTTGTGTGGGTCTTCAATACCGTCGAGCAGAACAAATAACTGATCGGTTGCTTGGGCGGGCGCGCCGCTTTTTGAGTCACGTTGCGAATACCCGGCGAGAAGGTCTTCGATGTCGAGGGCTTCGCGAGAAGCCGTGAAGGCGAC
>JBOGNJ010000110.1:0-7647 GCA_050746905.1 Candidatus Acidiferrales bacterium | reverse complement strand
AGTACAATAATCCACAAACGTTGAGGCAATTCTCTAGCCACAGTACCGATTGCAAATAAAGGGGTTAACGTCCAAAGGGGAAAATAGTTGAAAAAATATGCGCTACTGTTCCAATTTGGTGCAGGTTAGACGAGGTTAACCGAGGATCGCTGTCTTCGCTAAGGCGCAACGGGGACCTCCGTCCTTAGCCGATTTCAAGCAATTGAGGACCAACCGAGGGCGAAATACTTGCTGGATGGCGACCCGACTTGTGGTATGATGAAAGTGCGTTTGTTGCTCTTGTGACTGCTTTTTGAGACATCGACGAGGCTGCTGGGGCTAGCCCCCTGCGGCCTTTTTTTTGCTCCCTGCGCAAGCAGGGACTCGAGAGGCGACGACGAGCGCAAATAGCTTTCCATTTAGAGGAGTAAGAAGTTGAGTAGAGAACAAGGAACGGTAAAGTGGTTTAACGCCAGCAAGGGCTACGGGTTCATTCAACGGCAAAGTGGCGAAGATGTTTTCGTCCATTACAGTGCCATTCAGTCCGAGGGTTACAAGACCCTCAATGAAGGGCAAGCTGTTGAATTTGAAGTGAAAAAGGGACCCAAGGGCTTGCAGGCGGAAGCCGTCGTCGGCCTCTAGTTACACATACGGGCGGGACGATTTGGAGGACACTCTATCGTTCCGCCCAGTTTTGCGGCAAAGGTTCCGGCAATAATCGTTTCTCCGAACGATTTCGGCGATTCGAGGATGATTTTTCTGCATCTAATCAGCGGGTAGTGTTCTGCCCCTTTTCGTGTGCTTTCATATCTCGTCAGCATGTTGCTGCGGGACAAGCGCCTTACCATCAAGGAGGTTACGTGCAAATATTGGACGCAGGACAAACTGTTCGTCACATGCAGTACGGAGTCGGCACCGTCACGGAGTCTGACTCGGATCGCACCACGGTGGAATTCGATGATCACGGAATGAAGAAGTTCGTCACCAGCATTTGGTCGGCAGAAGTGGTTGGCGAGATTGCGGGCCGTCCCACGCGCCCGAAGCGCCGCCGCAAGTCCACAAAAACAGCCGCGGCAAAAGCGGCGTCTGCCGTCTCGAAGAACTAAACTTAGTTCGTCATGGCCAGGCTTGCGTTTGTGCCGAGGATTCGAAGCGAAAACTGGAATTTGCATGGCTGACGGCACTCGATTCGGCGCAGTCAAAAGCGATTTTCTTTGGGTGGCGCTTGCATCGGCTCTCGTAGCCCTTGCAGGTTTCGCTCGCACGTTCTATCTGAAGTTTTTCTTCCACACCCCGTCCCTTCCCGTCCTCGTTTGGCTTCACGGCCTCGTAATGACCCTATGGCTGCTTGTCTTTATCGCGCAGACCTGGCTAATCAGGTCCCATCGCGTCGGGTTGCACCGTCGCCTCGGGATGCTCGCAGTCGCCTTGGCGGCGATCATCGTGCTCCTGGGCGAAACGCTGACAATCAACGCGGTTCGTAGGGAAGGCCAGATGCACCAAATCGGCCCGTTCCACTACCTCCTGGGAATCAATACCGTGAATCTCCTTTTGTTCGGTATTTTTGTTGGGCTTGGATTCGCCGCACGCAGGAGACCAGAGGTTCACAAGCGCCTGATGGTGCTCGCTGCGCTGAATCTATTGGCCCCCGCCGTTGCAAGGGTCGTTCTCCTCTTCACGCATGCGCCCCTGCCGCAGTTTTTCGCTTTTTATGCCTGCTTTGTCATCTGCGTGATTATTGATACGTTCAGACATCGTCGCCTTCATCCCGTCTTTGCGCTCGGCTCTTTGCTCACAATCGCTACGTTTCAGGCGAGCTTTTTCATGGTTCAAACTCAGGCGTGGATGAAATTCGTAAAGGGAATCTTCGGATGAAGGAGGCCCGCGGCGGTGGCGGGGCTCCTCCTGCAGAACGGCGAATGCCTACGAGGCGCGATAGGGATGGTCGAGGAGGCGGGCGGCGGTGCGGGCGGAGTCGGAGTTGGGGGCGATTTGCATGGCGCGATGGTAGCACTCGATGGCTGCTTGCCGACGGCCGAGCAGGTCGTACATTTCTCCGGCGTTGAGGGCGGCGGGCGCGGCGATCGCGACGTTCGCGCGGGGGAAATTCTCAGCTTCCTCGTATGCACGGGCAGCGCCGGCGTAATCTTTCTTTATCTGCAAAGCGTCGCCCAGAGAATACGCGGCGCGTTCGACGCGCGCATCCGGGAAAAATCCGTCGCGCCCCAGTTCGACCAGCTTGCGATACGCCGAGATCGCTTCGTCTTTTTGTCCCGAGGCGTTCAGCAAATCCGCGCGCGCCAAACCGAAGATGAAATTGTGCGGAAAGTTCGCGTACGACTCGCTGATGATGCTGACGGCTTCGGGGTAACGCTTTTCGCGCGCCAGGAAAAGCGCCAGAATCGTGCCTGCATCAATGCTCTCTTCCCCTCCGCCATCGGCCGCCTGGCGAAGTAGCCGCAGGCCCTTTTTCTTGCTGCCGCGAATGTCCGCGACAAAGACTATGCTTTTCCCCCACCACGAAAGGCTCCCGACGATATATTGATATGTGCCGACGACGAGTTTCGCGTCCGAATAATGCGGATCGAGTTTGAGAATGTGCACGTCATCGTGATAGGCGCCGAGCGCCTGTTTGAGTGCTCCCATCCATTTCTTCTCGATCACCGCGGAATACACCGTGGCGAGGCCGCGCGCCACGCTACGGGCAAATAACGCATCCACGTCATTGGGATTTTTCGCCAGGGACTGATTCGCAAGCTGAAGCGCGCGCTGCGAGAGCTGGCCGATTTCCGCCTTCACCTGAGGATCGACGGGGGGGACCTTGAGCTGCAAAAAGCGGTTGCCCATGTACAGAGTGGCGTCGAGCTGCCCTTCGCGATTCAGCTCCTTGGCAAGGACGGCGGCGAGCAGATGATTCACCACAAAAGGATCGTCAGGCCGCGCTTTCCGCTCTTCGCGAAAGAGCTCAATCGCTCCGTCATAATCCATGTTGTAAAACTTCTCAAAGGCCTGGCGCGTGCGAGCGTCGTCGGGCTGCACGCGAAACGGCAATGTGGCGGAGGCGTTTTTTTGAGCCTTTGGCAGGGGCGAACTAGATATTGAGGCATGCGCGCGTTGCCTGGCGGCAGGGCGTCCGCCGGTCATAAATTCATGCGCGTTTCCATTCGGCACAGCAGCCCCAGGGCTACTCGCCAGGGCCAGCGTTGCGGCGAACGCAATCGGCAGGAGTCGAAGAGGCATGGCGCGGATATTCTACTCCGCTCGTGCGCAATGGCACGCCCAAAAGCCCCAAAAACTCATGGTACGCAAAGATTTGCGTACTACCTGAGAGCCTCGGCAGTACCTCGGTACTATCCCAAATGAGTCCGACAGGCCAGTGCACCGCCCAAGCCCGAAATACTATCCTTTGGCCATTGAGCGGAGGCCTTGCTTAGGCTGCCCAGCGGGTGGCCAGGCGGATGGTTCCAAGCTCAACGTGTACCTGAAGGGACGAAATGGATGCCATGACGCGGCTGTTCGACTTTAGAAGGGCGCAGAGCCCGGCGCGCTCCAAGACCATGGGTGGGCGCGCAACCATGGAACCGGCTCCAGATGCGGCAAGGGCCGAAGTGGCTGCAATCATGGCCAAGATCGAAAAGACCGAGCGTTGCGATAATGCTGGACAGAGCGGCAAGGCGACAATGGCAGGTCTGGCCGCCAAGCAGGATCGTCGGCACCGCCGCCGCGTGAAGATTTCGGCCCCGGTCCGTATTCGCCAGGCGGACGCGTTTGCAGGCAACGAATACGACCTGACGATGACGATTGACGTGTCGCGCGAAGGCGTCCTATTCGAGACTTCGCGTCAAACCTATGCCGTGGGACAGGAAGTCGCGATCATATTTCCGTATACGCCAGGAACACGGGAACCCGGTATCGAGCAGCGCGGGCAAGTGGTGCGCGTTGCGCGGGCGAGCGAAAAGAGATTCGGCATTGCCGTCGCGTTTCTGGAAGGAACGGCGGGATATGAAATTGTTGATTCCCAGGGACGTCCGCTCGGGCGCCCGCCGGCAGTGGAGAAAACGCCGGACGCTCGCAATCAGCGCCCGTTGATTCTGATTGTGGACGAGGATCCACGCGTGCGTTTGCTTCTGCGAACGCAACTCGAAACTCATGGCTACGCGGTTGAGACGGTTTCCGATCCGAGCATGGCGGTGACCATCATGCGCCACCGCTCGCCCGTCACTTTGATTTGTGAGGCGGAAGCGTTTCCGGGCGCGATGCCGGGCGGCGGTGAGATGTCCGGCTACGATTTGTGCGTCATTGTGCGGCGCAACACGAAGCTAGCGCAGATGCCGGTGATCCTGACGACGCGCACAGGAATGCCATCGGACTTCGCCACCGCGCACGCGCTGGGTGCGACCGTGTGCGTCGCAAAGCCCTATGATCTGGAGCGCGTCACAAACCTGGTGTACATGCTTGCACCGGTGGGCGCTGGATAGCCCTTGGATCAAATTGCAGACGCTCCAAACATTTCGAAAGGACGGCACCGATGGCAATCGCGACACTGCTAAAGCAAAAACGTCAACGGCGTCATCCGCGAATTAGGGTTCGTAAAATCTTGCTGGTGGCCTGGCAAGGCGCCGGACACCGTGACGCTTGCCGCGCGCGCAACCTTTGCCTGGGCGGAATCTACATCGACACACGGGATCCCGTCGACGTGGGAGAAACCGTGGAATTATTCTTCGACACGCCGGATGGCGAAGTGCGCACGCGTGCCATTGTGCGCAGCATGCATTTCGGCCGCGGCATGGGAGTGGAGTTCGTCGGCATGGATTTTCTGGCGCGTCGGCGACTGCATGTCAGGCTGAAAACCCTCCTGACCAGCGAAGAACCAGCCGAGCAACCTGTTTCCGCTTGATTCGAGCCGCCGCTTAACCCACTCGCCAGCATCTTCTCTGCCTAGCTACTTTCTGGTTCGGCCTGCGTCCCTCAAGGGATTTTCCAAGACCATGTTCTCCGAACATTGCTTCATTTGCGCTGACGTGCAACCCCAGCGGCTGGCGCGGGCATCGCAGCGGAGCGGGGATTGGTGTCGAAGGCGGGGCGGAGGACTCCGCGTGCGCGAGATTCCGCGAATATTTTGCCGACGAATTGCGCCGCTGCGGGACACTTACGGAGCGATTCCGCGGCAAGCGCGCAACAATCGCACGAGAAATGCGCCGCAACCGCCGAGCCCCTGCGCGACAAATACGGGACAATCGCGGGACAATCCTTCGCGAATCGGTTAGAATTTTCGCCGCTGCGGACGCGTCAACCGGGAAGACCTCAGGTCCGTCCCGATAAAAACCAATCGGGACGGGACCTGAGCTACAAGGGCGCGGCGTGACAACGGCGGGCAAGGCTCCGGAGCCGTGTTGGCGGGCTTGCCCGGCGGTCGCCAAAACTCTTCAGGTCAGTCCCGATAAAAACCAATCGGGACGGGACGTGAGCTACAGCAATACCATCGGAGGCGAAGGAATGCGGCGAAGGTTCGTGCTACCTGGAATATTTCTGGCGGTTTGCCTCATTGTTTGCGGCGGCTGCGGCAGCTCGAACTCAAATTCAAGCACAACGCCCATGATTTCCTCCGTGTCGCCGTCAACGATTCCCGCCGGTGAAGGCCAATTCATTCTTTCCGTCTCCGGCACGAATATGAACGGCTCTTCCATGGTGAATTTCGGCACGGATAATTTGACTCCTGTGCAAATCCTGAATCCGCCGTGTCCCACGGGCATGAACTGCGTCACGACACTGGAAGTGGTCGTGCCGCCGGTGGACGTGGTGAATGCAGGGACGGTGAAAGTTTCCGTAACGACGGCTTCGCAGAATTCCACCACGATGGATTTCACCGTTGCGTCGCCGCAGATTCTGACCATTTCGCCGATGGCTGCGGCGGCAGGCGGAGCGGCTTTTCCTTTGAC
The DNA here is from genome assembly GCA_050746905.1 of Candidatus Acidiferrales bacterium. Taxonomy (GTDB): domain Bacteria; phylum Acidobacteriota; class Terriglobia; order Acidiferrales; family UBA7541; genus DAHUXN01. The sequence continues at coordinate 1,729 of JBOGNJ010000110.1, read as the reverse complement.
GGTCACTGTGCTCAACGCCGCGCCGTCGGTGCAAATCAATTTTGGAACGATCCCGCCACTGGTGCCAACGGGCCCCATCTCGTGCAATCCCGCAACGGCGTGCGCGGTCACTGTGATCGTGCCGGCGAGCGCGATCACCACGGCGGGAACGGTGAAAGTGACCGTCGCGAATCCGAAAGCGACGAAGGGCGGGACGGCCGACGCGACTTTTGTGGTGGCAGGCTCAGGCCAGTTCCCTATCGAGGAATCCGCGAATGCAGGAACGCCGGGCGATGCGGCGAGCACGCATTCGTCCGTGTCCGATGGCGGACTGTTTGTGGCGTTCGATTCCACGGCGGCGAATTTAGCCGGCGGCGCGACGAATGGCCTCTCGCAAGTTTATCTGGCGCAGAATTGTCTTGGCTCCGGCAATTGCACCGCGAAGCTGACTTTGATTTCGGCGGGCTCCGGCGGGGCCGGTTCCGGAGGAGCGATCGGCAGCGATCGCCCGGCTATTTCCGCCGACGGGCGCTACGTGGTCTTCGAGAGCGACGACACGGATCTGGCTTCCGGCGCGACGCAAGCCGTTGAGCAAATTTATCTCTACGATAGTTGCAACAGCATTTTCGGCACCGTGCCGAGCTGCACGGCAAAATTGACGCTAGTGAGTCAGGGCTCGGGCAGCGCGGAAGGAGACGCTCCGAGCTCGAATCCGTCCATCAGCGCGTTCGGCCTTTACATCGCATTCCAATCCGCCGCCTCGAATTTGACCTCGGCGACTGTCCCCGCAGGCACGCAGCAGATTTACGTCCAGTCCACTTGCAATGCGATGGGAGGGGCGGTGAGCGGATGCACGCCGGGCTTGCAACTTTTTTCGGGGGACGCCAACGGCAATGCGGGCGACAACAACTCGGTTCATGCGTCGGTCGATCCGGCGGGACTCAGCATTGCGTTTCAATCGCTGGCTGACAATATTGTCTCCGGCATCGCGTCCAATGGCGCGCAACAGATTTATCTTCGCAGCACATGCCTGACGGGCGAGCCATTCTTGCAGACACCGTGCCAGCAGCAGACCGTGCTCGTCTCCGCCGACTCGGGAAACAAGCCCGGCGTCAGCGACAGCGTTACGCCTGCCGTCAGCGGAGGCTCGTTCGTTGTGTACGCGACGCGCGCGGCGAATTTGCTGCCGGCAAACGCCTCTGGGCAGCAAATCCTGGGCGCAAATATATGCCTGAGTATTCCGGCGACGGTTTCCTGCACGCCTTCGGGGAATTTGACGCTTTCCGTGGATCAAACGGGATTGCCGGGGCAGGGCGACAGCTCGAATCCGTCCATCGCGGGGACGCGCGCCGTGTTCACGTCGCTCGCAACGCTGGCGCCGGGGGTAACCGGCCAGCAAGTGTACGCGGCGAATGCGTGCATCCCGCCGCTCTCGCCTTGCACGGCGAGCACTACGTTGATTTCGGCTGATGCCCAGGGCAATCCGCTCGGCGGAGATTTTGGCGCCGTGGGCGGGGGAGGCTACGCCACATTTTCAACGGTCACGTCGACGCCGCCGCAAGTCTTCCTCGCCGCGCCGCACTGATTCACGTTAGCTCACCTCTACATCAAGAAAACACAGGCTGAAGCCTGCCTGCGGCAGGCAGGCCTGTGCCACTGAAAAAATCACCTCACTTTTCACACGATTGCCAATGCCGCGCCGCATTTGATGCACGTTCACTCATCCTTGGATCAAAGGCACACAGGCTGA
>JBOGNJ010000109.1:0-30956 GCA_050746905.1 Candidatus Acidiferrales bacterium | reverse complement strand
AGAAGATAGGAGTAGAGCATCGTCGCGTGACGAATGCCGGCGGCGCAGCGTTGCTTCGCGTCGGCGTCGCAGAGGCCGAGAAGCTCGAAAAGTTTCGGGTCATGGACAATTCTTGAGCGGCTGGCGTCGGAGAGCCAATCCGTGAGGGCGCGGAGGGCTTCGTCTTGTTCGGCGTTTTTGGCGTCGGGCGATGCATCGACGGCCAATATGCGAGCAAAACCGGGGCGATTCGAGACTTCGATGGCGCGCACAGTGGTGCCGTAGCCTTGATCGTCAGCATCTTCGCTGTCGAGGTCGAGCCAGATGGCGACTTCGTCGCTGGGCGGAAGCGAATCGAGAAATTCGCGCAGCTCGCGCGCGGAGGCGAAGTTCGCGTAGTCGGTTTTTTCGGCGCTCTTCGGCGCGGGGAGAGTTTTCAGGAGCGAAGTGAAAGCGAGTTCGGAATAGAGTTCGCGGAGCGCGATGAGATCCGGGTCCTGCAGGCGCACAGCGTCGAGGTCGAGCTTGACGGGCGCGGCGGCATGGATGGTGGCAAGCTCTTTACTGAGGGTAACGAATTTGGCGTTATTTTGGAGGGCTTCGCGGTAACTCGCTCGCGTGACTTCGGCTGCGCGGCGAATCGCTTCTTCTGCGCTGCCGAATTGCTGGATGAGCGTGCGCGCGCCGACGTCACCGATACCTGGCTTGCGACGTTCGCCGGGGGCGGGCTTCTCGTTGGGATCGCGCGCGCCGGGAATGTTGTCGATGGTGTCGCCCATCAAAGCCATCACGTCTGCGACTTTTGACGGCGGCACGCCCATCAGTTCCTCGACTTTTTTCTCGTCGATAATCAGGTCGCCCTTCGAGGGATTTAGCATCTTCACGCGGCCGTCGACGAGCTGCATAAAATCCTTGTCCGCGGTGACGATGAAAATATCGAGGCCGCGTTCGACGCCCTGGCGCGCGAGCGAGGCAATCACGTCGTCGGCTTCGTAGCCCGCGAGCTCGAGAATGGGGAGGCGCATCGCTTCGCAATAGCGGCGCACGAAGGGGACCTGGATGAAAAGATCGTCGGGCATCGGGGCGCGCTGCGCTTTGTATTCAGCGAAGAGCTTGTCGCGAAACGTGGGCTCCGGCGTATCGTAAACCACGCCGAGATAATCGGGCTTCTGGCCTTCGATGAGGCGGCGCATCATTGTGGCGAAGATGTAGGGAACTTTGGTGGGGATGCCTTTGTGCTCGAAGCGCTCGCCCATGGGCGCGTAATAGGCGCGGAAGATGTAGCCCATGGCGTCGACGAGGAAAAGTGTTTTGCGCGATTTGGCGGTCATGCGTCAGCCCGAATGTTGAACGGGAAGCGAGAAAGCAAGGTAACACGCTACACGGAGTTTTCCGATGAAGCGAAACCATAATTATAGCAAAGAGACGCCCATCGTTGAGGGTGCAGCTTAGGCAACGCGAGCCATACGGATTACACTGAGCGGATGGCGAAAAACAGCGTGGGGTTGATTCTGTATCGCAGGCGCGGCGGGGAGATTGAGGTGTTGCTGGTGCATCCGGGAGGACCGTTTTGGGCGAAGAAGGATGCGGGCGCGTGGTTTATTCCCAAGGGCGAAGCGAATCCGGGCGAGGATTTATTTTCGGCGGCGAAACGGGAATTCATCGAAGAAACAGGGCTAAAAGCAGAGGGCAAATTCCTGGAGCTGGGCAGCGTGAAACATAAGAGCGGGAAAGTGGTTACGGCATGGGCGTTTGAAGGGGATTGCGAGCCTGCGTCAATTAAGAGCAATACATTCACGATAGAATGGCCTCCACGGTCGGGGAAACAGAAGGAGTTTCCGGAAGTGGACCGCGCGGCGTTTTATACGATTGAGGCGGCGCGAGAGAAAATGCATGCGGCGGAATTTGAGTTGGTGGAGCGACTGGGAAAGGCAGTGGCTAGTGGCCCTTCGTTCCTCAGGACAAGCGAGTGACGAGACAGTGCGCAGTGGACAGTGGCCAGTAGGTGGGAAAAGCAACAGCAGATTCCTCGTCGCGGCGCTCCTCGGAATGACAATTTCCCTGTTGGAAGGCAACAGACAGGCCCTTCGACTCCGTTCGGGGCAAGCAGGGCCAGCAAATGGAGTGGTGAGTGAAAAGCGAATGCTGCCCGGTCCGGCAAACATAGCCGGACCGGCCGCTACGGAAGCAAAGGTTGCCGCGGGCCCGTCTTGTGAAATGCGGAGACACCCGGGACACGGATCATAGCGTTAAGGTGTAACTTAATGTGGCGGCGGTACGTAGATAGATATGCAGCCCGAGATGGAACCCGGAGGACAAGACGCAGGGCTGGAGCGGGCGATTGCGCAGGCACGGGATGGAGATTCCGAGGCCTGGGCGCAGCTTTATCGCCAGTTCGCGCCGGCGGTTTTCCGGTTCTGCCGGCGGGCCATGCCCACCCGAGAGGACGCCGAGGACGCCACGTCGGAGGTCTTCGCCAAGTTGCGCGGCAAGCTGGAACAATACGATTCTTCGCGGCCCTTCAACGCGTGGCTTTACCGCGTGGCGGCGAATCACTGCTGGGATTTATTGCGGCGGCGTCGTGTGCGTCAGGACTTGGAAACGGGCGACATCGAAAGCATGCCGCTGGAGCATCCAGACCCGGGACAGCTCGAACGGTTGCTCGAACAGCATTCGCGGGAGCAGGTACGGAAGGCGCTCGAGAAGTTGCCGAGCCGGACGCGGATGGCGCTGACGCTGAGGTACTACTCGGATATGAGTTATGACGAAATCGCGGAGACACTGGGCGTGCGGCGTCCATTTGTGGGCGTGCTGCTGCTGCGCGCGCGGCATCAATTACGGCGGACGCTCGAACAGAGCGCGCCGGGGCTGCGGGCTTCCGCCGCAGGGAGCAAGCAATGAACCACTTCGACGAAATGACGGCGTTTTTGTATTTGGATGGGCAACTCGAGCGCGGTCAAGCAGCCGAGGTGCTGACGCACACGGGAGAATGCGCGGAGTGCCGGGCGCTGCTCGCGTCGCTGGAACATGAAACGCGCTGGCTCGAAGGAAGTTTGCAGGAAAAAGATCCGGTGCCGGCGCGATTTGCGGCGCCTGCGACGCACTCGGGCATGTCCTGGGGATGGATGACCGTGATGGCCATGGGCGCGGCGGGGATTTATACGGTGTGGAATGGAATCGTGGAGCCGTTTCAACAGCAGCTCAATCAGGCAGGATTCAGCGGAGGAAATTTGATGACGATGCTCTTTTTCAGCGGCGCATTCTGGAAGGGATGGTCGAGCGTGCTGAGCTTTGTGGAATTTTTCACGGTGGCGGCTTTTTCGATGCTGGCGCTGGCATTGCTGAAACGATTCTGGCGGCGCAGCGCGATGGTGGGAGTGGTGCTGGCGGGCATCGCGCCGATGTTGGTGGTGGCTTTTCTGTTGTTAGCAACGGCACCGGCGGCGCACGCGGGAGATATAGAGCACGGGAATCCGAGTTATACGCTCGCGGCAGGGCAAACGCTGAATACGGATCTGTTCGTCGCGGGCGACTATATTCGCATTGACGGAACGGTGAACGGAGACGTATTTATCTGGGGCAGAGACGCTGAAATCAACGGGCACGTTACGGGTGACGTGTTCACTTTTTGCCAGACATCACGGATCTACGGACAGGTGGACGGTAACGTGCGGGACTGGAGCCAGTCGCTTTCCATCAACGGCAAAGTCACGAAAAATGTGCTGGCGGCGGGCGAAGAGATTGAGTTGAGCCAGAAAGGACAGGTGGACGGCAGCGTAACTCTTCAAGGAGCAGATGGACGGTTAGACGGGCGAATCGGCCGGGACCTGATGGCGAGAACGGCAGCTTTGGAAATAAACGGTTCGGTGGGAGGAAATGCGAAGCTTCACAGCGCGTATCTGCACATCGGATCCGAAGCGGAAATGGCGGGATCGACGGCGTTCTCAGGGCACCGTAAACCTGTCGTCGATCCGGGCGCGAAGCTGGCGAGCCCGGTGGTGTTCACGCAATTAAAAACAGGTCCCGAGTATTCCTCCGGGCGTTATTGGTGGCACCGGGCGCTGCTGTGGGGGGCGGCATTTCTATTCGGCCTCATACTGATTTTGCTTTTGCCGGGATTTTTCATCGAAGGCGTCCGGGCGAGCCGGAGATTTCTGCCTTCGCTGGGTTTCGGAATCGTGGCGATGATTGCGACGCCGATTGTAGCGATCATTGTGTGCATAACAATGGTCGGACTGGGCGTGGGAATCGCGATGATTCTGATTTATGCGATTGCGCTCTATGCGTCGCAGACTTTCGTGAGCACATGGATCGGCGGCGCGCTGCTGGGGAAGGGCGAAGGAACGGGCGCGCTACTCGGACGGCTGGCGCTGGGGCTTGTGATTTTGCACGGTCTCGAACTGCTGCCGTATCACGCTGGTTCGATCGTGAAGTTGGTTGCGCTTTGGTGGGGATTGGGAGCCATTGCGATCGCCATTTACCGGCATCTGCGGCATACATCGGCGATGGCCGCGCCGGTGGCAACGTAGATTTTGCTTTAGGGAAATAAGAAAGGCCGGGAACAAATCCCGGCCTTTTCTATTTTGATTCATGGTTAGAAAAAATATTACGGGCCCACCACTGTGCCGGCCACAATCGTCGGCGATCCCGTGGAACCGATTGTATTAAACAAGAAGCCTCCCACGGAGAATACGTTATTGGGAGACGTCGCGATAACTATGTCATTAAAGCTGCCGTTGGGCGTCAGGAAAAGCGTCTGGGAAGCGGTCAAAACCTGAATCTGAAGCACGGCACCGCTCGGAGCTTGAGTAAAAAGCAGCGAAAGGTTATCGAGAATGAAACTCAAATTTCCCGGGTTGACAGAAGTCACGGTTGCGGTAATTTGCGTGGGCTCGAGAGCAATGCGATCCGTAGTGAAGGAAGCAGGCGGACCGGCCGTGAATGTGCCGGAGACGCGCGCCTCCACTTCCTGACCGACGAGAAGATCGGAAGGCGTGGCGAACGTAACGCCGCCGGGCAAAGGCAAGGAGCCATTGTTGACCGCGAATGTGGCGGTGTTGGCAATATTCACGGTGACCGGAGTGCCGACAGAGAAACCCGAAATCGATGGTACAGCATTGTGCATGATCATCTGGAAGCTGGTCGGCGGCGTGGCATTAAACGAGACGATGGTGCCGGTCACCTGCTGGGTGGCGGCGGCGTCATCGAAATCGACTTCGTTGGCTTGTAGATCTCCCGTGGTGGTGAGGTTGCTCATATCCACGTTGAGGATCTGCCCGACCGCGACGCAGGTGAAGTCATTGGCGGTGCAGTTAGCGCGCTGAAATTGAAATGCGGTAGAGCTGCTGACGGCCACTGTGAGCATCTGTCCGGTCGAGCTAGTAAGATTAAATTGATTGGAGCCGACCGATTTTACAGCGCCGGTGACGGCGAAGTTGCCGACTGTTGCGCCCGTTGCACCGGTGCTTTGAACTGCGGCGGCGGAAGTCGAGTTGGCAAAACTTACGCTGAAGTCGGATTGAACGGCGCTGCTCAGATCGAGGTCAACCCCGAGCAATGTGGTTTGATTGGTGGTGGTGACGATCGGAAAAGGAGCAGCGCCGGAAAGAGTGACCGTCGACGCGCCGGTAATGGTGGGCGTGACCACACAGGAAGCTCCGGCGGCGCAGGTTTGACCATTGGCCGTAACCTGCACTCCGGAGTCGTTCAGGAACGTGTACTTGGGGTTCGCATACGTGATCGCGAGGCTGGTGTAGCTTCCTGTCGCGACTTGCGTTGTGGAAAGAAAGGCGGAGTTCGCCTGGAGTTGGGTCAGTTCAATTGTTTGTGGCGCGGACAAGAGCGAGACGCTGCCGGGCTGCATCACGGCGCCTGTGACTGTGACCTCGAACGAAGTGACTGAAATGCCGGCGGGCGCGGTGTCGTGGAAAGTAAGAATCACCGGAACGTTGCTGCCACCGCCACCACCGCCGCCCTGAGTGGGGAAGATCGCGTGGCTGCAACCTGCCGCCCAAGTCAAAACGCACAGCGACAACGGAAGAATTCCCAAGCCTCGTGATTTCCGCATGGATTATTCCATCCTCTTCCCGCTCCCGGAGAGACGAGCAGGAGTGATACCCATGATTGTGGTGGGATATGGTGTTTTTCTGTAGTACCGAAGTGCAGCATCGATAGATAAAGAGTCAACAAAGGCGATTGAAGCAGAACCGGTTGGCCTCTCAACGGCACGTCGTTGCGCACCGCAAACATCTTCGAAATTTCCGAATACGGGCTGGGCGGTTCCCGCGTCAGATCACGCTGAGTTTTTTACCGACGCGTTCGAGGATTTCGGCGGCGCGTTCGAGCTCGGCGCGCTTGTGCGTGGCGGTGACGATTGTGCGCAGACGCGCGGTGCCTTGCGGAACAGTTGGATAGCCAATGGCCATGGCGAGCAGGCCTTCCTGGAAAAGCTCGCGCGAGAATTCGAAGGCTTTGTCCGTTTCGCCGACCATGATTGGTGTGATGGGCGTTTCGCTCTTGCCCGTCTTGAAGCCGAGGCGTTTCAGGCGGCGCTTGAAAAATTTTGTGTTGCTCCAGAGGCGCTTGATGAGCTTTTCGCCCGCGTCGGAATCGAGAAGCTCGAAGGCGGCCTGGCACGTGGCCGTGACGGAGGGTGGATGCGAAGTGGAAAACAAGAACGGGCGGCCGCGATGGTAAAGGAAATTGATGAGGTCGCGCGAGCCGCAAACGTAGCCGCCGATCGAGCCGATGGCCTTGCTGAGCGTGCCGACTTGAATGTCCACGCGGCCGTGGCAGCCGAGATGATCGACGGTTCCGCGCCCGTTGCGGCCGAGGACGCCGGAGGAGTGGGCGTCGTCAACCATCATCATGCAATTGTACTTGTCGGCGAGGTCGCAAAGTTGGGGGAGCGGCGCGATGTCGCCCTCCATGGAGAAAACGCCGTCGGTGACGAGCAGCTTGTGGCCGTTCCAGTCTTTCGTTTCCTGGAGGATGCGCTCGCAATCGGCGATGTCTTTATGCTTGAAAACTTTGATTGTGGCGCGCGAGAGACGGCAGCCGTCGATGATCGAGGCGTGGTTCAGTTCGTCGGAGATGATCAAGTCTTCCTTGCCCAAAATGGCGGAGACAGTTCCGGAGTTTGCGGTGAAGCCCGACTGAAAAACTACGCACGCTTCGGTGCCTTTGAAGCGCGCGATTTGCTCTTCGAGCTCCATGTGAATTTTCATGGTGCCGACAATGGTGCGGACGGCGCCGGAGCCGACTCCGTATTTGCGAATGGCATCGATGGCGGCGCGGCGGAGCTTCGGATGCGTGGTGAGGCCGAGATAATTATTCGAGCTGAGGTTGATGACTTCCTTGCCGTCGATTGTGGCGATGGGCTTTTGCTCGCCCTCGAGGATGCGGAGCTGAATATATTGATGCTTGGATTTCAAATTCTCGAGCGCGTCATGCAGATATTGCGTTTGCGGGCGAGTGGACATCAGCGACGGTGTAGCCATGGTTCCTCCTATGAGGGGGATGAGAGCTGGTCAGCGCAAGAAACATTATAGGACAGGCGGCATACGAGGGCGACAACGCAAAATTACTTTGGGGAGCCGTTGGGGTAGAAGAGGATTTTGGATGCTTGGCCGGATTCGAGGAGGGCGAAAGCTTCGGCAAAGCGATCGAGCGGGAGGCGTTCGTTGAAAAGCGGCTCGAGATTCAGGCGACCAGCTTTGAGAAGCGAAGTCATTTGCTCCCAGGTCTCGAACATTTTGCGGCCGTAGATTCCCTGCACGACAGCGCCTTTGAAAATCACGTCGTTGAGCAAGTCGAGAGTCACCGGCTCGTTGGGAATGCCGAGAAGAGAAGCGCGGCCCCCTTGACGCAACATTGCAAAGCCCTGGCGAATGCCGGCGGGATTGCCGCTCATTTCGAGGAGAACGTCAACACCGTCGCCATCCGTGGCTTCGCGGACGCGCGCGACAGGATCGCTCTCTTTTGGATCGAACACCGCGTCGGCACCCATTTGTTTGGTGAGCGCGCGGCGATGCGCGTTCAGCTCAGTGGCAAAAATGGTGGAACTGCCGCAAGCGCGGGCGACGGCGATGGACATCAATCCAATCGGGCCGCAGCCGGTGACGGCGACGGTTTGTCCGGCGATTTCCCCGGCGAGGACGGTATGCACCGCGTTGCCAAGGGGATCGAGAATCGCGGCGTAATGCTCGGGAATCGCGGGATCAATCTTCCAGACGTTGCGTGCGGGGATGCGGACAAATTCGGCGAAGCAGCCGTCGGCGTCGATGCCGATGATTTTCACATTGCGGCAAAGATGAGGTTGTCCGGCGTGGCAGGCTCGGCAATGGCCGCAATTGACGTGCATTTCCGCGCTGACGAAATCGCCGGGCTTGAGCGAATCGACTTCGTCGCCGACTTTTTCAACGGTGCCGCAAAATTCGTGGCCAAACGTCATGGGCGGGCGAATGCGCGAGGCGGACCATTTGTCCCAGTGATAAATGTGGAGATCGGTGCCGCAAATCGAGGCGGCGCGAACGCGGATGAGAACGTCGGAGGAGCCGAATGCGGGGATCGAAACGGATTCGAGTTGCGCGCCTTGTTCGGGGCGCATCTTGCGCAGGGCTTTCATTGCAGAGTTCGCCTTCGAAGGTAAGAAGGATTACATGCGGAATGAAAATGCGTCGCCAAACCAGCGATGTTAGCACACGCTTCGGCGGGCGCAAAAGCGCAGAGGAGCTTACGCCGATTGGCCACGGACTTCGGATTTCAGCAGGCTGTCGAGTTCTTCGGGATGAAAAGCGCGGAGGGCGGCGTCTTCGCGGCTGATGTGACCCTGCGTGACAAGCTGCGCGAGCGACTCTTCCAGGCAGAGCGAGCCTTTTTTCTTCGTGAGCGTTATTTCCTGGCGCAAATACTGAAGAGCATTGTGACGGATGTGCTGGCGAGCGCCGTATCCAAGCATTAAAAGCTCGGCGGCGGGCATCTGGCCTCCATTCTTAATGGGCACCAGTATTTGCGTGAGAACGGCGGCGAGAGCCATTGCCAATTCCTGGCGAATCGTATTTTGGCGCTCGGCGGGAAATGAATCCGAGATACGCGAAATCGTCGAAGCCACGTCAGTAGTGTGCAAAGTCGAAAGGACCAGGTGGCCTGTTTCCGCCGCGGCGACGGCGATGCGCATGGTTTCAGGATCGCGCATTTCGCCGACGACCAAAACATCAGGCGCTTGCCGCAAGGCGGCGCGCAATGCCGTGGGAAAATCGGGCGCGTCGGTGCCAATTTCAACTTGCTCAACAATGCTGTGAATGTGCGCGTGCTCATATTCGATGGGATCTTCTATCGTGACGATGTGGCGCGACTCGTTTTGATTGATTTGGTTGACGAGCGCAGATAGCGTGGTCGTCTTGCCCGAGCCTGCGGGACCTCCGATGAGCACAAGACCCCGCGGTAAATGAGCCAGCGCGTCGACGGATGGAGGAAGATGCAACTCACCCAGCGCAGGAACTTTTGAAGGCAAGGCGCGAACAGCGGCGGCAGCGCTGCTTCGTTCTCGGTGGAGATTGACGCGGAATCGTCCAAGACCAGCGACGCGATAGGAGGAATCCGCGATCTGAGTTTCGCGATAAAGACGCAGCGCGTGAGAGGTGAGCGCGGGAAGAACGGCGGCCTCGATTTCCGCGCCGTCGAGCGCGCCCGATTCGAGCTTGCGCACGTGGCCTTCGAAACGCAAACAGGGCGGCGCGTTGGGGACGAGCAGAAGATCGCTTCCGCCCTGCTCGACAAGAGCGGCGAGCCAGCGATCGAGGCGCACAGTGGCCGCTGAATCCGCGAGATTCGCCTTGCGGTGATCGTTGAGCTCGCTGGCGATTTGATTGAGTTCGGGCGATTCGGCCATGGCGTGCACCGTCCTCACGGCGGTCTGAGTATATTGACCCACACTTAGCCGGTAGTCCAGTCGCACGAAGGCCGGAATCGAAGTCGATTCACTTTGACGAGTAACGGAAAAAGAAATGCGGATTTCGCGCGAGTTTCGCTACAATCGCGCGCGGCAAGCCTGTCTGATGGAGCACATGCACGCCGCTTGCGAAGCATCTCGGGAGCGAATGTGGGATTCAGCGAGCGCATCAAGGAAATTCGCGAAGGATTTGCGCCTGCGTTCTGGGTGGCGAACGTCACCGAAATGTTCGAGCGGCTCGCCTATTACGCGGCATTCGCGTCGCTGGCGAACTACCTGCACTCTAGTCTCGGCTTTCCCACCGAGCAAACGGCGAGTCTCTCCGGGATCTTCGGCGGGCTGGTTTGGTTTCTGGCAATCATTGGCGGAGCTGTGGCGGACAGGCTTGGTTTCCGACGCGCACTCTCCGCAGCCTATCTGATTCTCACGTGTTCCTATTTTCTGCTCGGTTCCATCGACTCGTCGTGGACGGGGCCAGTGCGCCACGCCGTGCCGCTCTTCTGGATGGTTCTCGTTATATTGATGCTGCCCGCTCTGGGAATTTCCATGGTCAAGCCCGCGGTGGTGGGCACGACGGCGCGGACTTCCAAAGAGAACGTGCGGTCGATCGGTTATTCGATTTACTACACACTGGTGAATGTGGGAGGTGCGGCCGGCCCATTGGTGGCTTCCGTGGCGCACCGGCACATCGGCGTGCAAAGCGTTTTCCGCATCGCGGCGCTCTCCGTCCTGGTGATGTTCTTTGTGGTTCTGCTATTTTTCAAGGAACCGCGGAGTTCCGGCGACGAACAAAACCGCAGCATGGCGCAAACCGTCCGAAACCTGGGGACGGTGCTGGCGAATCCTAAATTCATGTTGTTCCTGACTATTTTTTCCGGCTACTGGATTGTCTACTGGCAGGTGTATATCGGATTGCCGTTGTACATCACGGGCTACATCAATCCGCACGCCAATGTAGAGCTGATCCTCGTCACCGATGCCGCGTCGGTGATCTGTCTTCAAATTATCATTAGTTATCTAACGCGAAAGATGCGCTCATTCCGCGCCATTACCATTGGCACGGTCATCACGTCGCTTGCGTGGCTGATTGTGGCTTTTCGTCCGACGATCTTTGGGGCCGTGGCCGCCCTCTTTGTGGTGGCCCTCGGCGAAATGACTCTTTCGCCGCGCTACTACGAATACGTTTCCCGGCTCGCGCCCGAGGGGCAGCAGGGAACCTATATGGGGTTTGCCTTTGTGCCTATCGGGGTCGGGTCGCTGGTCGGGGGATGGCTGATGGGGCGTTTTCTGCACCACTTCGGCGAAATCGGACACCATCCGGAGCGTGCGTGGTGGGCGATGACGGGAATCGGTCTGGCGACAGCGTTAACGCTGTGGATTTACGATCGAATTTTGACACCGACGGATAGTCCCGCAGTTCCGACGAAATGAAATTAACATGCCGCAAGCCGGGTTTCGTCTGGGAGCGGACGAAGGATTGTTTAGGAATGCTGATCTTCGCCGGCGTGATGGTCATTCCGGTCGCGCGAGGTGCGGTCCAAAGAACGGCCAGGGATTCCGAAGCTGCTGACGCGGCGAAGGGGAAGCAAATCTACCGGCAGAAATGCGAGATTTGTCATTACAGCGCGAGCGCGGAGAAGAAAATCGGGCCGGGCCTCGCCGGGCTGATGAAGCGCGAAAAATTTCATAATGGAATGAAAGCGGATGATGAGAATCTGCGGCGTGTGATCGAACGCGGCGGAAAGAATATGCCGGGATATCGAGATTCGTTGAAGGCCACGCAAGTCCGGGATTTGATCGCTTATATAAGAACGCTGTAGAGCGCGGGAGCTATTTGACGAGCGCGAGCGCTTCGTCAGTGGTGATCAGGCGCGCTCCGCGGCTCGAGAGTTCGTCGAGAGCGCGCTGACCTTCGTTCGCGTCGAGCGTTTCAATTGCGTCCGTGACGATGGCGACGCGGTGGCCGCGCTCGAGCAAGCCCTCTGCGGCGAGGCGCACGCAAAATTCCGTAACCACCCCGAAAACCACGAATTCTTCATTGACCGGAAACTGCTTGAGTATTTTCTCCGTGTTCGGATTGTCGAATACATCGAGGGTTTGCTTTTCGAGGAGCACCTGCTGAATTTCGTTCAGATCGGCCGGAACCGAAAAATTCTTGTCGTTGGGAATTGAAGTAATTCTATGTGCTTTCAGCTCAGGAAGGATTTCGGCGCCTTTCGTGCCCTTGACGCAATGGGGAGGAAAGCGCGCGAACTCAGGATCATTCGGAGCGTGCTGGTCAGTACTTGAGATGAGGAAGGCTTTACCGGCGCGTGCGACGTCGACCAGGCGCTGCATATTTGCAATGCGCTTCTCCGCGCCGGGGACGTAGAGTTTCCCGCCGGGGAGCATGAAATCCGCCTGCGTATCCACTTCCCAGAAAACCACGGGGCTCTTTTCGGCGTCGGACAAATTAAATATGGCCTCTGCGTTGATTTTAGCGCGTCCCCGGGCAACAAGCGAATTGCTAGCGAAGAAAATAGTTCAGCAAAACTATGTGCGCTGACGAATGCGGTGGCGGACCTTTTGGAGAAGATTTTTCAAGGGCTTGCTGTAGCGGACTGGATAAGGCGAAACGCGATGGATCGAAAGGAGACGCGCGGGGAGTTGTTCGAGGCTTTCGATACAGCGCGAACGGGCGGTCGCCAGAGGTTCCGGCGGAGCGATGCGCTTGCCGTCACGCATGACAGGGATGAGAAGTGGCGCGCCACCGTCAGACGATTCGTTCGAGAGAGCGATTAAGTCTTTCTGCCATTTTCCGGCGCGATTCGCGAAACGAAAAACCTGTTTTGCGCCGGGATAGGTGGATTTCGATTCGCTGAGCTTTGCAGCTTCGCGGACTTTGCCATCGCGTTCGAGCTCAACCAGTTTGTAAATCATGCTGAGATTGCGGGTGTCGGTGGGAGCGACGAGGGCGCTGCCGACTCCAAAGGCGTCGATTTTTGCGCCGCGGCGAAGGAGCGAAGAAATCCTTTTCTCGTCCAGATCTCCGGAGGCGAAAATCTGGACGTCGCGCCAGCCGGCGCGGTCCAATTGCGCGCGTACCCAGCGACTATCGACGGCAAGATCGCCGCTGTCGAGCCGGACGCCCGCGGGTTTGCGGCCACGCACGATGATTTTGCGAAGTGCCGCGCGAACATTGTATGTGTCGAGAAGCAGAGTGGCCTGCTCCGGGAAGACGTCGAGGAAGCGATCGAAGGCTTGCGACTCATCTTCGAAGGCCATGATCCAGGAATGGGCTTGCGTGCCGTAAGCGGGAATGTCAAAAAGCTCGCCGGCGATGACATTGGATGTGCCCTGGCAGCCGGCGATCCAACTGGCGCGCGCCGCAAAAATTCCGGCTTCGTTTCCGTGGGCGCGGCGCGCGCCGAACTCGACGACGGGTTTGCCTTTTGCGGCAATCGTCAAACGGGCGGCGCGGCTCGCGACCATGGTTTGAAAATTTATGGCGGACAAAAGACTCGTTTCGAGAATCTGGCCTTCGATAATGGGAGCCGTTACGCGCAGAAGCGGTTCGCCCGCGAAGATGAGCGAACCTTCCGGAATTGCCCAGACGTCTCCGGTAAAATGGAAACGCGCAAGATAGTCGAAGAATTCGCCGCGAACGTGGCGAAAAACGGGGAGACGGCGCAGGTATTCGATTTCCGGCGCGGCGAAATGGACGTTCTCGATGAACTCGAGCGCATGCTCGAGGCCGGCGGCGACCAGGAAATTGCGCTCGGGGGGAAGATTGCGGACGAACAGCTCGAATGTGGCGCGCGCGTCGAAGTGCGACTGAAAATAGCCAGCCGCCATGGTGAGTTCATAGAGGTCGGTGAGCAGGCCGGAATGCTCGCAAGAAGTAAGCGATTCCATGAAGGCTATTCCGGCGGAGAAGCGACACGCCGCACGGGGACAACTCCGGAGAAAAAACAGCGAGGACCCCAGCGCCCAGGCTTGGCGGAGAGCCAAGAGTCGCCGGGGTCTCGTCGCGAAACTCTGAACGGTCCTGCCTTACTTGAGCGCTGCGTCCTTGAACGCCTTTGCGGCGCGAAGGCGAACAACGGTCTTGGCCTTGATCTTAATTGGTTCACCGGTTGCGGGATTGCGGCCCATGCGCGCTTTGCGATGCGCCTTGACCGCACGTCCGATTCCCGGGATGACGAACTTGCCTGCGCTCTTGCATTCTTTCACCGCGAGATTAAAAAGCTCGTCGAAAAACGAAGCCACTTGCTTCTTGGAAACCGGCTTGTCCTTCGTGCTGACCTTGTCGGCCATGTGCGCGATGATTTTGGACTTGCTCATCGGATTTGCCATCGTGTTGCCATCTCCTCTATAGAAGTATTTTCATTTTCCCGTTGTTGGTGTCGCTGGGAGGCCGGGGGCACTATAGCCGCAGCCCCCGGTTAACGCAAGTAAAAATGCAATGAAATCCGCCGAAAATCGCGTTTTTCGCGGTTGCGCGCGCGGGGGAGTTCAGAGCGACGCGAGCGTGGAGTAAAAAGAGGCGACTGATTTTATGCCGCCGAAATAATTTTCGAGGCAAATGTGTTCGTCGGGCGCGTGCGCATTTTCGTCAGGCAAACCGAAACCGAGAAGGACGCAGGGGACTTTGAAGGTATCGTGCATCTGCGTGACAAACGGAATCGAACCGCCTTCGCGGATGAAGACTGCTTTTTTGCCAAAGCCCTTTTCCAGAGCGTGAATCGCTTTCTGAAAAATCGGATGAGTATAGGAAGCGACCCAGGGCTTGCCCATGCTGAGGACTTCGAATTTGCAATGAACGGTTCTGGGCAGCAACTTGCGGATGTGGCGCTGGACTTGTTTGGCGATTTTCGCGGGATCCTGATTCGGTACCAGGCGCGTGGAGATTTTTGCGAAGGCTTTTGAGGGAATCACGGTTTTCGAGCCTTCGCCCATGTAGCCGCCCCAGATTCCATTGAGCTCGAGAGTGGGCCGGCACCAGAGGCGCTCGATATTCGTAAAACCCTTTTCGCCGGAAAGACCGGGCGCGCCGACAGTCTTGCGGAATTCGGGTTCCTTCCAGGGAAGAGAGTTCAGAGCTTTGCGTTCTTTTGCCGAAAGAGTGGCGACATCGTTGTAGAAGCCCGGGACGGTGACGCGAAAGTTCTTGTCGTGCAATTTGGCAATCATTTCGGCAAGGATCGTAATGGGATTCGGCACAGCACCGCCGAAGACTCCGGAGTGAAGGTCTTGCGATGGGCCGGTGACTTCGATCTGATAATAATTCAAGCCGCGAAGGCCATAGGTAATCGAAGGAACGCCACGGGCGAGCATCGAGGTATCGGAAACGACGAGGGCGTCGGCTTTCAAACGGTCTTTGTTATGGGTGACGAAATCCCAGAGGTTGAGGCTGCCGACTTCCTCTTCGCCTTCGATGATCACTTTGACGTTGAGCGGTAGTTTGCCCTCGGATTTGTGCAACGCTTCGAGAGCCTTCAAATGGATATGTACCTGCCCTTTGTCGTCCGCCGTGCCGCGACCGTAAAGATTTCCTCCGCGAACCGTGGGGTCAAACGGCGGGGAAGTCCAGAGATCGAGGGGCTCGGCGGGCTGCACGTCATAGTGGCCATAAAAAAGAATCGTGGGCTTGCCGGGCGCTTCGAGAGATTCAGCGACAACGAGGGGATGCATTTTTGTGGGAACGATATCCACCTTCGGGAAACCGGCTCCGCGGAGGCGGTCGGCGACCCATTGAGCGGCGCGGTCAATATCGGGTTTGTGCTCGCTCTTTGTGCTGACGCTGGGAATGCGGAGAAAATCCTTCAGTTCATTCAGATTAGGTTCGCGACGGCTCTCGATGTAATCGAGAAAATTCATCCTCACACTCCTGGGAAAATTATGATTCGCAGCCGCCTGGGCGATTCCGTCGTCAGCGTTCGTATTCATGACGGGCGAGAAAGGGGCATTGTACGAAGCGAAGAGGGTTGCAGCAAGCGGAAAGCGGAGCGTTGATTCAGTTGACTCGATGGAGGCGTTGATGCACGATAAACGTACGATGTCTTCAAATGATGCCGATAACCGGCGGCGAAGTTCGCGGATGTTTACGCGCATTCCGGTAAAGATTCGCGGCGTGAACAGCGACGGCAACAAATTCCGTGAGGGTTGCCAGACGATTGTAGTGAATGCGCACGGCGGTCTTCTCTATCTGAATGAATCGGTCGAGATGGGCGCACAGCTGCAGATGACAAATCCCGCGAGCGACGAAGAGCAGGAATGCCGCGTGGTATATCTGGGCGACACTTCCGACAAAGGACAGCGCGTCGGACTGGAGTTTTTATCGCCGGCGCCGCATTTCTGGGGCGTGGAGTTTTCCGAGCCGGCTCCGCATGCGCGCCCTTCATCCTCTCCGTCGCGCTGACGAAACGCTCTGTGCTGTAACTTATCCCGCAAGGACAGAATGCAACATTTGGACTGGCTCAGGTGTCTGAGTCTATAGTTGCGCCGCGTTTTGGTTGTTAAACCGTGGGGCGGCGAATCCGGCGGCCATTCTATTCGCGTTTTCAAGTTTGTGATTTTGCTGCTAAGGCATCGAACGGAGGGCAAATGCGCGCATCCATGCTGTGGCTCTGTTGTGCAGTGCTAGCGGGAATGCAAGTGGCAGCCGCAAATTCGGGTCAAAATAAGCGCACGACGCAACCGGCCCGTCGCGCTGTGGCTGCGGCGGGCAAATCCCAGCAAGCGAGCGAAAATCCGCCAGCGGCGAATGCAGAAACTGCCGCGACGAAGCTGCCGGTGCGGCGCGTGGTCCTTTATAAGGGCGGAGTGGGATATTTCGAGCACGTGGGCGAAGTTCACGGCGACCAAAACATGCGAATCGATTTTACGAGCGGCCAACTGAATGACGTTTTGCAATCGCTGACGGTGCTCGACCTGAACGGCGGCCACATTACGGGAATTGACTATGACTCCGAAGCGCCATTCAGCCAGCGCCTGGGGACGATCGGGTTGCCATTGGGGCAGGATACTGATCTGGCGAAATTCCTTGCGTCGCTGCGCGGAACGCGTTTGGAGGTTCGGAATGGGAACACCGCGATCACCGGCCGGTTGTTGAGCGTTGAGAGAAAAACGCGTGTGAGCGGAACCACAACGCAGGGAGTGGACTTGGCGACACTTGTGAGCGACGGCGGCGACGTGCGCACCGTGGAAGTGACGCCGGCGGTCAGCGTGCGCGTCGCTGATTCGGACGTGAATCGCGAAGTGGGCCGGTATCTTTCTTTGCTGGCGTCAACGCACCAGCAAGACCTGCGGCGCATGACGATTTCGGCGGCGGGCTCCGGCACGCGGCAGCTTTACGTCAGCTACATCAGCGAAGTGCCGATTTGGAAGACGACGTACCGGATCGTGCTGCCGTCGAAGGTGGATGATAAGCCGCTGCTGCAAGGCTGGGCGATTGTGGACAACACGACGGGCGAGGATTGGGACAATGTCGAGCTGTCGCTGGTCGCTGGTGCGCCGCAGTCATTTATTCAACAACTGTCGCAGCCGTATTACGCGCGACGTCCCGTGGTGCCGCTGCCGCAGACCGCGGAGTTGACTCCGCAGACGCATGAAAGCGCGATGCTCGGCGGGGCGGGAAGTTTGTCGGGCGTGGTGACTGATGCAAGCGGCGCGGTGGTGCCAGGCGCGCAGGTGCAGATTGTGAACACAGGAACTGGCGCGGCAAACAGCACCACGACGGACGATGAAGGGAAATACGAGTTTGCTGACTTGCCGGCGGGGAATTACCGTCTTCAAATCCACATGAACGGGTTCCAGACCAGCGTGATACAAGGCGTGTCGCTGGGAGGAGGCGGAGAGCAGATGCAAAATGCTACGCTCCAAGTAGGTGCCGCGACGCAGACTGTGGAAGTAACCGCCGCGCCATCGAACGCGCAAGAGTTTTCAAGGCTGCAGCTGTACGCAAAGATCCAACGCGGCGTCACGGGATCGGGACGCGAACTTGGAAATGGGTCCGGTGTGGAGGGTGGACGCGTATACGGGATTGGCGGAGCTATGGCCGGCGGAATTCCGGGAGGCGTACCTGGCAGCGACGCGCTCGCGATGTTGCGCAATCAAGCGACAGCAGCGGCGAACGGGTCGAATCTCGGCGACCTTTTCGAGTACAAGCTGAAAGACCGCGTGACGATTCACAAAAATGAATCGGCTCTTGTTCCGATTGTGCAAGTTCACATCCCGGTGGAGAAAGTTTCGTTGTGGAACAACTCGCTTAGTTCGGAACGACCATTGCGCGCGCTGTGGCTGACGAATTCGAGTGCGCTGACTTTGGATGGAGGCAGTTTTACGGTGCTGGAAGACGAAGCGTTCGCGGGCGAGGGGCTTACGGATTCCATCAAGCCGGGCGAGAAGCGTTTGGTTTCCTACGCGGCCGATCTTGGGAGTGCGGGTAGATGCCAAAAGCGAGAGCCGGCCGCAGCGCGTGACGCGCGTACGCATATTCCGTGGCGTGATGAGCATGACGCGAGAATTGCAGCAGAGCACGACTTACACAGTGCGGGACGATGATACGACGCCGCGCACGGTGCTGATCGAGCATCCTCTGCGAGTTGGTTGGAAGCTGGCGGAAAAGACGCCGAAGCCGGAAGAAACCACGTCAAACGTTTACCGTTTCCGGGTCAGCGTAAAACCGAAAGAGAGGTCGAAGTTGGAAGTGGGCGAGAGCGAACCGCTGGACACTCGCTATGAGATTTCGAATGTGACGGATGATCAGATCACGCTTTTCCTGAGGCAGAAATCCATCAACGCGGAAGTCGAGGCGGCGCTGCGGAAGATCGTCGAGCAGAAGAATCGCGTTGCCGCCCTGGACGCTGAGATCGGTCGCCGCAACAGTGAGAAGCAGAAAATTTATGACGATCAGCAGCGCATACGGGAGAATTTGAAGGCGCTGAAGGGAAGTCCCGAGGAGCGCGCGCTGACGCAGCGTTACACGCAGCAGTTGGCCGATCAGGAGACACGCTTGGAGACGCTGCAGAAGGAAACGCAAGACTTCCAAACGAAGCGCGACCAGCAACAACAGGAACTGGACAAAATGGTTCAGAGTTTGTCTCTCGATGCCACATTGTGACGACGAGCTGTCTCATAAATAATGTGCCGGAGCCACAAGGCTTGGCTTCGTAGGCTAAAGCCCATTTTTGAGAGCATTTACGGCGGGGCTAAAGCGCCGCCCTCCTAAGAAGAGGGCGGCGTAAAACCGTCCCTACAAGGACCGGCCTTCACGACGGGCCTCAGGGGCTAAAGCCCCAGTCGAGGACCGTACTTTTTGGCACGGCTGCCCTTCCTGCGCCAGGGTAAAAAGCCGTGCCCTGACGAAGACCGGGCGTAATTACGCGGCAGGTTCGAGTATCGGGGCGGGAGTGTTCGCCGCATGGGAAAGGGAACGAATCGAGCAGTCGGTGCGTATCTAAGAGCGAGGTTGGAGAGACTGCGATGCTGACATTTGTTCTGTGGTGCATCCTGTTGGTGCTGTGCTGGCCGCTGGCGATTCTGGCGCTGGTGCTGTATCCGATTGTGTGGCTGCTCCTGCTGCCATTTCGTCTGGCGGGAATCGCCGTGACGGGCGCGCTCGATTTGGTCCGCGGGATTATTTTTCTGCCCGCAAGAATTCTGCGTGGGCCGCGGCGCTCGGCGTTCACGCGTACCTGAACGAGCAATTACGCGCGTCATTACTTATCCGATGTTTTCATACATGAGTCAGGGGCTTGCGCGGAAATGCGTTCAGGCAACAGGCGCGGCGACGGGTATCGGCTCGCTGCTTGGTGGAGGAACTTCCAGATCGGGCATTGGCTTGGCCGAAAAGAGGTAAACGCACGGTTTCGCGAGCCAACGGGCCCAACGCGTTGAGCGCGCCACTCGCGCGCTGTCTGTAGCGATTCCGGTGTTTGCGTACATCTGGCGGTAAAGTTTTGAGATCAAGACGAACGCCAAACGGCCTTTAGACGAAGTCATGAAGTTCGAGCGCTTCCAGATGGATTTCAGCGTGTAGAAACGGTCCCAAACTGCCTGCGTGCGTTGGCGAATTTCATCGGCGGACATCGCCGGGTGAGGACAGTACAACTTGGGACGGAGCGCCTGCGGGATAAGCCAATGGCGAGTCAGCGGAATGCCGCCGACGCTTTTCGGGTCAAGGTCCATGGTCTTTTCCCATTTCGCAAAATCGATGGTTCCGGGAAAGGGCGTGAGCATCACGAATTGCGCAAACGTGACTCCGGCGCGCTGGGCCACGTCAACGGTAGCTTCAAACGTGTTTGGCCGGTCGCTCGGCAGGCCAAAAATGAATGAGCCGAGGACGTGGACGCCATGTTTGCGAAAAGTTTGCAAGCGCTCGACCAGATTTTCTCCCGCGCAATTGAAATCCTTGTAGACGTCTTTCAGGCCTTCGGGTGTGACGGATTCGACTCCCACCAATGCGCCTTTGATGTGCGCTTCGCGCATGGCGTCGAGATAAGAGGAATCTTCGGCGGCTTCCATCGTGATTTGCGTGAAAAACACCATGTCCTTGGGAAGCTGCGCGAGGCGCGCCATCAATTCGAAACGCTCGGCGCGGATGGATTCGAGTTCCGCGATGCGTGGCGCGTTGCCTTGACGCCTGGCTAACTTAAGATCAGTGAGAGTGACGGGATAAAAATTATCGTCGGCGAGCGCGATGAATCGAAAGCCGAGACGGCGCAACTGCACGATTTCTTCGATCACGGCTTCCGAGGCCCGCTGGCGCGGGCGCTGGCCGTCCGTCCGCCACACGGAACAAAAGGAGCAGTGTTTCGGGCAGCCGCGAACAGTTTGGACCGAGGCCCACATATATTGATCGCGCGGAACCAAGTCCCAGCGGGCCTTAAGGAAGCTCGAGGCCTCAACGCGGCCGCCCAGATAAATGGATTTCGGCGCGCCCTTCACGCAATCGGCTAACGCTGTCGCCCAGACTACGTCTCCGTCGCCCTTGACCACGGCATGCGCGCCGCCCAGACGCTGCGCTTCTTCGGAATAAAGAGTGGCGTGAATGCCTCCGAAGACAACGTAGGCGCCACGTTCGCGCGCCATGTTGCCAATTTCGTATCCGCGGAGGGCGTTTCCCGTGTGGATTCCTATGCCGACGACGTCACCGGACTGGATGCGCTCGGGATCAACGGGACTAAGCGTCTCATCAACGACATTCGGGTCGCCAAATGAAGCCGGCGTGGCGGCGGCGAGCACATACAGCCACCGGGGCGTGATTACCGCAGTGCCAAAAGAAACATGACTCGGATTTATGAGGTGGACCCTCATACGTACTGCGTCGGGTCCCGAGGCTTGCTCAATGTGGGGTTTGTCACCGCAGCCATTAGAGCATAAGGACGCAAAAAAAACTGCACTGAATTGCTCACGTAGTTTTCGCAGTAAGGCCACGGTGGACGGTGGTGTGAACCGAAAGAGCGGTTGAAGAATGGCAATACATGTGCCAGTTACATGTGTTTGTGGGTATCGGGGTGTCATTTTGGGAATGAATGCCAAATTGCGGTCGAGCGGTTGCGTCGAGCGGGCCGCGTTGCGGTCCGGGGGTGACGGTTAGGAACAAGGCGTTTAATTGGGGAATTTGGCCTTGATTTGAGTCATCTATGAGTGTATTAACCGTAATTAACCATTGATCGAAATTATTTCCCGGCTATCGTGAAGGAGTGGTAGTGAACCTGAAGACAAAGGTTTATATTCTTTCCGACAACAGGCTGTTCCGAGAATCACTGGCCCGCATCTTTTCAAAGAAGCCCGATATCGAAGTTATCTCTACTCAGCAGCCCAGCACCGATGCGCTTGCTGGGGTCTTCGAATCGAATGCAGATATCTTGCTTCTTGATTCCGCGCCTTTCTTGCGTTTTGCAGCAGGCACTTTCGCGCAGCGGAAAGCATCCGGCCGATGCGTCAAGATTTTGCTCGTTGGAATGGAAGATGATGGCACGCTGTTCCTTGAGGCGGTGCGCTATGGAGTTTCCGGGTATGTTCCTAAGGAAGCATCGGCCATGGATGTGGTGGGAGCGGTTAGGTCGGTCGCGCAAGACGAGGCCGTGTGCCCTCCGCGACTCTGCAGGCACCTCTTTGACCTTGTCGCGCAGCAGGCAACAGAGTCACCGCGACGCTATATGACGCTGAGCTTGGGGTTAACCCGGCGCGAGCAGGAACTGGTTCCTTTGATTGACCGTGGTCTAACCAACAAGGAAATTGCGAACCAGCTCCATCTTTCCGAGCAGACGATCAAGAATCATGTCCATCGTATCCTTCACAAGGTTGGGGCGGAGAATCGTTTAAGCGTCTCGGAAGCTTGCCGCAGTCGCCATTTCAGCGTTGCACGGGAACAGGTTCCCCAGGTACTTTCTTAGTCCCTTAATCAAGCCTCTGCGTGTGAATGTGAATCTTTTGTAGTACTTGTTGCCGAGTCGCTGACCATACCTGAATCCAAACCCAATTGAATCTTGTCATTCCGACAAACGGGCGGATACTTCACGGCAGCGTGGGGTGCGCCGTGAAGAATATCCGAGTGTTGGTTGCTAATCGGCCCAGGCTTATGCGTGAACTTGTGTTGGCTACAATTTCGGACCAGCCGGACATAGAAATTGTGGCGGAGATTCAGGACGAAACAGAGATTGAGGCGGCAGTTTCGCAAACTGCCCCGGATTTTCTGATTGTGGCACTCGACACGAAATCGAGCCTTCTTCCCGATCCCTGCAGCGCGATATTGCAGAACCATCCGAACCTGAGAATCATTGCGATTGCGCCGGATCGCAACAGTTCAACGTTCTACTGGACATCCGTGAGCATTCGAAGGAACCAAATCGAAACATCGGAAGAAGGCGTTTTGAACGCGTTGCGTGGCAAGGCAGAGCTCGTTGGGGGGCAGAAATGACTTTGCGGAGACTCAACACGGTCTGCAGGATGTGTGCGGGATCGTGTCGGCAGAAACTTGGACAGATTACAGCGATTGTGGCCGTGCTCGTGCTCACTTGCGCTGTTGCCTATGCGCAAAACCAACAATCATCCCAGATTCCTCAGTCTGACTTGGCACATGAAAACATGAGCAGGGTTGCGGCCTCAACGGCGCAAATTGAGGCAGTTCTTCACGCGAGTCCCGGCCTGATGGTGGAACTGAAGGCCTGGGTGGCGAAGGACGCGACCGACCACGGTCAATTGATCAGCGACTCGGATCTTACCGATGCGGCCATCTTCGATCGGCTGGAAACGGACATTGAGTTTCGTTCGGTGGCCACACGGCTCTTGCAAAAATACGGCTACCTGCTTCCCAAAGTGAACCCGGATTCTCCGCAGGCGAAGCAACAGGAGCTATTGATTCAGGAGCGAACCAAGTGGCTGGCGCAAGACCAGGAAGAGCAACTGGCCCAAGCGCGGCAACAAAGTGGCCGCAACCTGCAAGGACAGAACTGCAATTCGGAAACGGATCCGGCTTGTAGAAGTTCGCAAGGATCGTATCCGGCAAGTCAACAGGAGCCGGGATTGCAAGGCCCGCCTTCGAGAGCCGTGCCGCTGAATAGGCAAAACGCTCCGCGCTTGCCGCAGCGTAGAGAGCCCACACTTAAAGAAGCGGAGCTAATGCAAACAGGAGGATTTCCTCTGGGAAGCTTGCCGCTTCAGCCTGGGACATCCTCAGGAAACCTGCAATCGCTGTTTTCAGGCTCCGATGGTGGCAACTTTGGTACTGCAGAATTGTCGAGAGATGCGACCGGTCAACTTGGGCCATTCTCGTCATTGTCCCCGTCATCGTCCGCCGCGGGAATGAATTCACAGGCGAATGGAAATCTCTATCCAGATCTGAGCAGCTCGGCAATTGGCGTCGACCGGCGATCGGCTAGCATGATGAATGGCGGCTCATATGCCCGAAATAACAACTATCCGGGGCAGCCGGGGATGGAATCGCCGGGATACGAAACCGAATCCTACAATCCGAGCATACCGAACAGAGCGGGCCGCATCCCGTCGAGCGCAAACCCCAGTCAAATGATGCTTCGCCAGCCGAATCCGTACGCGGACATTCCGTCCTTGTACGACATGTATCTGCAAGCGTCGCCGCAGCCGCCTGCGCCTGAGCGTTTTGGCATGGAGGTATTCGAGAACGGGACGCGCGATCTTCAAATGATTCCGATGGATCTTCCGGTTGGCCCGGACTACGTCGTCGGGCCGGGAGATGCGCTGGCAATCGATCTGTGGGGTGGAGTATCGCAGCGTCTCCTCCGCACCGTTGATACCGAGGGTCGGTTGAGCCTTCCGGAAGTTGGCCCGGTACTCGTGGCCGGAAAATCGATGGCGGACGTGCAGCAAACGGTTCAGCACACGCTCCGATCGCAATTTCGCGATGTCTCGGCCGATGTTTCTCTTTCGCGCCTACGGAGTATTCGAGTGTACGTGGTTGGAGATGTGGCGCATCCCGGGGCCTACGACATCAGTTCGCTATCGACGCCGCTAAACGCGATCTTCGCCGCGGGAGGGCCAACGGAGCGAGGGTCGTTGCGAAATCTCGAACAGTATCGCGGGAAACAGCTCGTTCAGAACGTCGATGTCTACGATTTGCTGCTGCACGGGGTGAAAGGAGACATCCAGCGCCTGGAAAATGGCGACACAGTTTTGGTTCCTCCGATCGGACCCGACGTCACGGTGGAAGGGATGGTACGCCGGCCATCCATTTATGAATTGCGAGATGAGAAGTCCCTTGCCGATGTGCTGGAGTTAGCCGGAGGGCTTCTTCCCACAGCGACGCTGCGCCACATCGAAGTGCAGCGCGTGGTGGCGCACGACAAACGAACCATGCTAAGCGTCGACGTGTCGCCCAGTGACGATTCCGCGGCCATAACGAAGCAGCTTGATTCTTTCCATGTGCAAGATGGAGACAAGATTCGAATTTTTCCCATTGCTCCTTACAATCAAGACACCGTCTATCTGGAAGGCCACGCACTTCGCCCGGGCCGCTATTCCTATCACGCAGGGATGCGCGTTACGGATTTGATTTCATCCTACAAAGATTTGCTGCCGGAGCCGGCGACGGAGTATGCGGAAATTATCCGCTTGAACCCTCCGGATTACCGGCCCACCGTGGAAAGTTTCAACCTGGCCGATGCCTTGAGCCATCCTGCAAGCGCGCCGCTGCTTGATCCGTTGGACACCGTGCAGATTTTCGGGCGTTACGACTTTCAAAATCCGCCCACCGTTTCTGTGTGGGGAGACGTGCGCGAACCAGGGACTTATCGCTCTTCCGGGCAAATTCACTTGAGCGACGCGATTCACATGGCGGGCGGACTCGGACCGGATGCGGAAAAAGAAGATGCGCAGGTCTTCCGCTACTTGCCGGACGGCAAGATGAAAATCTTCAGCGTAAAGCTGAGCGACGCTCTTGACGGCAATCCTCTCGACAACATCGTGTTGAATTCCCGCGACCGCGTTCTGGTTCACAGTAATCCAGCGGAAGTGGATCCCGCGACGGTCTACATCAAGGGAGAAGTAGCGCGGCCGGGGCGCTATCCATTGACGTCGAACATGAGCGTGTCCGATTTGATTCGCGCTTCCGGCGGCTTGCAACAAAGTGCAGATTTGCAAAGCGCGGATCTGACCCACTATGAGTGGAAGGGACAGACGCAAATGACGGGAGTGCATCAGGATGTTGAACTAGCAGCTGCGATGGGGGAAAATTCGGCTGCCGATATACAGGTACACAATGGCGACGTCCTGACCATACGTCAACTTCCGGGTTGGAACGACCTCGGAGCAACCATCACCCTTCGTGGCGAAGTCACGCATCCGGGAAGCTACGGCGTTCGTCCGGGAGAGAAATTAAGTTCGGTGCTTCGGCGAGCAAACGGATTCCAGCCGGACGCCTATCCCGATGGTGCGGTGCTGATTCGCACAGAGGTGCAGCGTCTGGAAGACAAATCGTATGGAGAACTTGTTGAACGAGTTCGCCAACAGCAAGCGAGCCTGCAGTTGGCTTCTACGCGGGCAACCGATCCTGACGAAAAGCTCTCGGATCAAGCCGCTTACCAGCAGTGGCAAAACACGATCGATAGCCTGTTGAACAATCCGCCGGTGGGCCGCGTGATGATCCAGGTCTCTCGTAACATCAAGAGCTGGGAAAACACGCCGCGCGACATCACGGTGCGCGCCGGCGATGTGCTTGTCGTTCCCAAAAGACCTAGCTTTGTGATGGTCCAGGGGCAGGTTTACAACCCAACTGCCGTCGCTTACCGGCCTGGCAGGAGCGCCAAATGGTACTTGAGCCAAGCCGGTGGCCCGACCAATCTTGCGAACAAGAAGTCGATTTTTGTGATTCGTGCGGATGGGACGGTCCTTGGATCGCACGGGGCCTCCTGGTTTTTGGGTGGCGCACTCAGCGAATCTCTACAGCCCGGCGATACGGTGGTGGTACCGGAAAAAGCGCTCGGCGGACCGTCGAACTGGAAGGCGCTCTTCCAGGCTGTTCAAATTGGCAGCGCAATTACAACGAGCGCGATTCTTGCGGCTAAGTACTGAGGAACGGTCTGAGTGAGTAGGCGTGTCGGGTGGACTTGGATGATGACGGCAATATTAGTTGCCAGCTTGACGACGACGGCCAGCGGGCAGTCAGCTGCGCCGAAAGCCTCGAAGTTTGCCCCTTCGAGCGCATGGCCAGAAAGATCAGTAAGACCGGCTGACCAGAAGACCAAAAAATCTAAAGCAAGCGGCGAGGGTGAATTGTCATTCGCTTCCTCCTCTGGCGACGGATACGAAAATTCATTTCGTTTGGCGCCGAAGCATTTTCTCCTCGACCAGAAAGCGATGTGGACAGGCCCTGCTCACATCGGAGTGCCAGAGGCAACTTGGCTGGTTCCTGTAGCTGGTCTAGCTGCAGGGCTTTTCGCGACTGATTCCGGCTTCAGCAGGCAGTTGTCTCACTCGACCAACACGCTGAACCGTTACCAGCACATTTCAGACTACGGCGTCGGAGCAATGGGAGGAATTGCCGGCGGCGCGTATCTTTTGGGTTTAGTCACGCATAACGAACATCAGCGCGAAACGGGTTTTCTGAGCGGTGAGGCGGCGATTGATAGTCTGGCTGCCACCGAAGCAATCAAATACATGACCCGGCGTGAACGACCCCTGGTGGACCATGCAAATGGGCAATTTTGGCATGGAGGCGATTCGTTTCCCTCGGAGCATTCCGCTGCCGCCTGGTCCATCGCCGGCATAATCGCGCACGAGTATCCGAGTCCTGTGGTCAAGATTCTCGCTTACGGTGCCGCTACCGCGGTGAGCGTCTCCCGGATCAAAACGGAGCAGCACTTCCCGTCCGACGTTTTGGTGGGTAGCGCGCTTGGCTGGCTCGTTTCACACTACGTTTACAGGGAGCATCACAACCCGGATCTCACCGGAGGACCGTGGGAACTTATGGGCATTCAGCCGGACAGGCCGGGTCATTGGCAAGCGAGGTCCATGGGTTCACCCTATGTGCCGCTCGATAGCTGGATTTATCCGGCGCTCCTGCGGCTTGCGGCGCTGGGCTACATCAAGAGCGATATCGAAGGCATGCGCCCGTGGACTCGGATGGAGTGCGCGCGACTTGTCGAAGAGGCTGGGGACAACGTCGGTGAAGGTTCACCGAATTCACGAGAGCCTGGACAGCTTTACAATGACTTGGAAAGGGAGTTCGCGAAGGAAATCAACTTGCTGGGTGGAGGGGACAATCGAAACCTCCGTCTCGAATCCGTCTACACTCGCCTCACGAGTATTTCCGGCAAGCCGCTGACCGATGGCTATCACTTTGGTCAAACGATTATCAACGACTACGGACGCCCCTACCAGGAAGGGTTCAACAATGTGACCGGCTTCTCCGGATGGGCATCGGACGGCCCCTTTGTTGCCTACGTGCGAGGCGAATATCAGCATGCGCCATCGGCGCCTGCGCTCGCACTGGGAGCGCGCCAGTTCATAGCGACCGCTGATACACCACTGCCTGTGCCGCCTGCCACGGACACGCCGACAACCAATCGCTTTCGGCTGCTCGATGCGTATCTTGCCATGAACTTTGAAAATTGGCAGTTTTCGTTCGGCAAGCAGAGCCTTTGGTGGGGACCAGGCGAAAGCGGCGCGATGATGTTCAGCGACAACGCGGAGCCCGTCGACATGTTTCGAATCAATCGCGTGTCGCCGCTGAGGCTTCCGTGGATTTTGGGTCTCATGGGGCCAACGCGCTGGGAGTTCTTTCTCGGGAGACTATCGGGGCACGATTTTGTGTTGGGCAGCTCGACCGGCTTGATTGGTCAATGGGGCCTCGCGCTAAATGACCAGCCATTTATTGTTGGACAAAGGCTCGATTTCAAGCCGACGCAGAATTTTGAATTCGGCATCGACTACACGAGGATCGCGGGCGGGTCCGGCCAGGCTTTCACTTCGCATCAGTTTCTTAAGAGTACGTTCGGTCTTGGAAATGGGCCTTATGGGAGCAGCTCCGATCCGGGAGATGCACGATCGGGCGTGGACTTTAGTTACAAGATCCCCGGAATGCGCAATTGGCTGAAGTTTTACGGTGACGCATTCACGGAAGACGAGTATTCCCCTCTAGGTTATCCGCGCAAGTCCGCGTTTGAAGGAGGAATTTTTATGCCGCGGATCCCGGGAATCCCTAAGCTGGACTTACACGTGGAGGGAGGATCGACTGCGCCTGTGGATTTCGGCGACTGCAATGGCTGCTTTTATATCAACGGCCGCTATCTGAACGGGTACACAAACAAGGGCAACTTAATCGGAACCTGGCTAGGGCGTGCGGCGCAGGGTGAACACGCCTGGAGCACGTACTGGTTGACGTCCCGCAATACGATTCAGTTTGACTACCGGCACCGAAAAATCGACAGCGAATTTATCCCAAACGGCGGCACGGTAAACGACGGCGGAGTGAAGGCCGACGTTTGGTTGAACGCGACCCTGGAGTTGTCGGGTTCAGTGCAATATGAGGAGTGGCGTATTCCTGTTCTCGCAGCGACTCCTCAATCCAACTGGACGACCTCGTTCCAGATCGGATTTTGGCCGAAGTCCTGGCGCAGATAGGCGTTTGCCAACACTGCCAGGGAATGATTCGAAGGAACCTAAATTCCAAGTGTGAGGCCCGATTAAGTTTGAGCAAGGAACCAACCAAACCTGAACCGGCGATCGCCGACCAGCTGACTACCGAGCAGATTTATGCCCAAGAGCTTGAAGATAAGCTCGCACGCCAGCAGCTGATGGAGAAGTTTCGTTTACTCTGGCTGAACCGGAGTTTTCTGTTTCGTGCATCTCTGGTGGGGCTGCTTTGTACAACCGCAATCGCTTTTCTCATTCCCAAACGCTACGTCTCCACGGCCAGGTTGATGCCGCCCGATTCTCAATCGAGCAGCTCTCTGGCCTTAATGTCAGCCCTTAGCGGGCAGTCTGGTCTACTGGGCGGCCTCGCGGGAAATCTCTTGGGGATCCAGAGCACAGGGGATTTGTTTATCGGCGTGCTACACAGCCGAACGGTGGAAGATCGAATTATCCACCGATTTGATCTCAACCGAGTTTACGGCGACCGTTTGGAAGTCTCGGCCCGGCAAGATCTGAGCGAGAATACTTCCATTTCGGAAGATCGCAAGAGCGGAATCATTTCCGTCGCAGTGACCGATCACGATCCCAGGCGCGCGTCGGCAATCGCCGGAGCATATATCGATCAACTCAATACCATGATTACTCAGCTTTCGACGTCCTCCGCGCACCGAGAGCGCGTTTTTTTGGAGGAGCGGTTGAATGCTGTCAACCAGGACCTGGAGGCAGCGGAGAAGAATTTCAGTCAGTTCGCGAGCAAACACGGAACGATTGATATCACGGAGCAAGGCAAGGCCATGGTGGAAGCGGGCGCAACTCTCGAAGGCCAGCTCATTGCAGCTCAATCCGAACTTCAGGGACTCAAGCAAATATACACGGACAACAATGTGCGCGTCCGCGCCACCGAGGCGCGAATCGCGGAACTGCGCCGCCAACTGGAAAAACTCAGCGGCACGGCCAGCACACCGTCTGGTAACACTGGCACAGGCACAGACGCAATGTACCCGTCGCTGCGTCAATTGCCTATTTTGGGAGTGCCATTCGCAGATCTCTTCCGAAAGC
This sequence comes from Candidatus Acidiferrales bacterium, assembly GCA_050746905.1. GTDB lineage: Bacteria > Acidobacteriota > Terriglobia > Acidiferrales > UBA7541 > DAHUXN01. The sequence goes on along the minus strand of JBOGNJ010000109.1, from coordinate 871 downwards.
TGAAAGTGGAGGAAACCGTCTACGAGACGCTGACGAAGGAATACGAATTGGCGAAGGTGGAAGAAGCGAAAGAAACGCCGACGGTGAGAGTCCTCGACCCGCCCGAAGTCCCGGAGCACAAGTCATATCCTCCGCGGCTACTGATCATGATTCTTGGTGTCATCTTGAGTCTGGGATTGGCTGTGTTTTGGGTGCTAGGGAAGTCGAGCTGGGAGGGAATCGCCGCGAACGATCCGGGAAAGCAGTTGGCGCACGAGATTTTCGCGTCGATGAAAGCGCGGATTCCGTGGACGTCGTCAAACGGCGCACATGCCGCGGCGGAAGCAAGAAAGGTGCCCTCAGAGGATCTCGAGCACGGCGACGTGGACCCGAGGGTATAAAGCGTCAATTTAGCTTTTATCTGATTGATATTAAGCTGGTTAGGTAAGAAACAGCCCTGTGAGTGACGGGGCGAAGCTGTATCCGGAGTTACCATGGCATCTTCAAGACTCACGATACCAGACCGGCAGGGAGCAGATTGCGTTGGCATGGTTACGCTGCTCGCGGCATCACTCGAGCCTCGCTGGTACGCCGCATACACCTGCGCAAACCATGAAAAACGCGTCGCGGCTGAACTCGAATGCAGGACTATCGAACATTTCCTGCCCGTGTACTCATCCACGCGGCGCTGGAAAGATCGCCGGGTGAAATTGGAACTGCCGTTGTTCTCTGGCTACGTGTTTGTACGGCTGTCGCTTTGCAACCGGCTTCGCGTGTTACAGATTCCCAGCGTCGTTCAACTGGTCGGTTTTGGTGGCAAGCCCGCGGCGCTTCCCGACGAGGAAATGGAGATCTTACGCGCGGGACTTTCCCAGGGTCTGCGGGCCGAGCC
>JBOGNJ010000108.1:0-10543 GCA_050746905.1 Candidatus Acidiferrales bacterium | reverse complement strand
AAGAGGCGCAGGTAGAACTTGATGCGATTGCCGCGCGGCTCGTAAATACGTATCCCGACACGAACAAGAGCTGGAGCTTTCATGCGGTCTCGCTTGAATCAGACTTGCTGGGCGACGCTCGCGCGCCACTGCTGATTTTGCTCGTCGCCGTGGGTTTCGTGCTGTTGATTGGGTGCGCGAATGTGGGGAATTTATTTTTATCGCGCGGCTGGGCGAGACGGCGTGAGTTGGCGATTCGTTCGACGCTGGGCGCGACGCGCGAACGGGTGGTTCGTCAGTTGCTCGTGGAAAGTTTGCTGATAGCGTTGATTGGCGGCGCGTGCGGATTGGTGCTGGCGATTTGGGGAGTGGACGCGCTGAAGACTCTCCTGCCAACGGATACGCCGCGCATCAAGGATTTGAGCATCGACCAGGCAGTGCTGTGGTTCACGCTGGGCGCGTCGATTCTGGCGGGGATTTTGTTTGGACTGGCTCCGGCGGTGCTTGCGTCGCGGCTGGATTTGAGCGCCGCGATGAAAGAAGGCGGGGCCGGCGCGCACATCGGAGGCGCGAGTTCACGGCATGATTTCTTGCGGCGGGCGCTGGTGGTGGGGGAAGTGGCGCTGGCGTTGGTGCTGGTGATCGGGGCGACGCTGGCACTGCGCAGTTTTTCGCGGCTGCGAAGCGTGAACCTCGGCTTTCGGCCAGAGCACGTGCTCACGATGAGTATCGGCGTTCCACCGCGAAAATTTTCCACAACGAAGCAAGTGGTAGCCTACATGAGGGAGATTCTTTCGCTGACGCGTGGGGTTTCGGGCGTCGAGGATGCCGGCGCATCGACGTACGCGCCGCTTTCTGGAAATAAAGGTGAATCAACGGTGCATACGGAGGCCACTCCACCGAATGGACCGACGCCATCAGCCCAGGCCAATCGCGCCAGTCCGGGGTATTTTCAGGCACTCGGCATTCCGCTGATTGCGGGACGCGATTTTACGGACGCGGACACGAGCGGCGCGCCGGATGTTTACGTCGTCAATCAAGCATTTGCGGAAAAGTTTTTTGGGCGCGCGAATCCGATCGGCAAACGAATTTGGACGAACTCGGACAAGAACAACAAACCGAAGTGGGGCCAGATCGTGGGAGAGATCGGAAACACTCGCGACATCACAACGAAAGACGCGCCTGAGCCGGAGTTTTACGCGGCTTACGAGCAATTGAATAAACCGGGCGGAGCCATCTGGCTGGTGGTCCGGACTAAGGCAGAGCCGCTGGCATTGGTTTCGGCGATTCAGGACCGGATACGGTCGCTCGATAATACGCAGCCCATCGAGAACGTAAAGTCCATGGACCAGATGGTTGCCAGGGCCAACGCCGCGCCGCGCTTTCAGACTTTTCTGTTGGGGATTTTTGGGGCGCTGGGGTTGCTCCTCGCTGTGGTGGGGATTTACGGCGTGATTTCGTATTCGGTGTCGCAGCGGACGCATGAGATTGGGATTCGGATGGCTTTGGGGGCGGAGCCGAGGCAGGTGCTGCGATTGGTGCTGATGCAGGGATTGAGGCTGGCGGTAGCGGGAGTTGTGATTGGCGTTGTGGCGTCGCTGGGGTTGACGCGGCTGATGGCGAGCTTGCTTTTCGGCGTCAGCGCCACGGACCCCTCTACGTTTGCCGGCGTGGCGATCGTGCTGACGATTGTCGCGTTGGCGGCTTGCTACATTCCGGCCCGCCGGGCGATGAAAGTTGACCCCATGGTCGCTCTGCGCTACGAATAGTTGCTCCGGCCGATGAACTACGTCGGGCCCTACGACGGCGCTGCGTGATTCCGTTTTTGTAGGGGCCGATTGTTCTCATCGGCCCCTGGTTGAGCCGAAGACACTTCGTAGGGGCGGGGCTTGCCCCCGTCCGGGAGACGCAAGGTCGCCCCTACGACCGATCCGGGTTCGCGGAGGGAACAATGAACACGCTGCTCCAGGACATCAAATACGCGCTGCGCATGCTCGCGAAATCCCCCGGCTTCACCGTCGTCGCGGTACTGACGCTGGCCCTCGGCATCGGCGCCAACACCGCCATCTTCTCCATCATCAACTCGGTCCTGCTGAGGAATCTTCCAGTAAAAAATCCGCAGCAGCTCGTCCTGTTTCAATGGGACGCCGACAAATGGCCGCCACAGTTCACCATGACCGGCTGGCAAGCCGAGTTCGCGTTTTCCTATCCGGGATTCGAAAAATTCCGCGCGAACAGCAAGAGCTTGTCCAGCGTTTTCGCCTGGGCTCCCATCGGCATCGGCGATGAGAACACCACCGTGGGAATCGACGGCGAGTCCACAGTGGCGAATGGAGTGATGGTGAGCGGCGAATATTTTTCCGGACTCGGTGTCGCGCCGCTCATGGGGCGCGGCATCACTTCGAATGACGAAAATCCGGAGGAGCCACGCGTAGCTGTCATCAGCTACGCCTACTGGACCCGGCAATTTGCGCGCGATTCATCCATCGTCGGGAAGCACGTCACCCTCAATGGCATTCCCTTTACGATTGCGGGCGTGACGCCGCCGCGGTTCTTTGGCGTTCAGGCTGGAGCCGAGCCGGATTTCTGGATCGCGTTTGACGACCAGCCAAACCTCCGCCCTTTCAGCCAGAACCCAGGGGGCGGCGCAAGTTCTATTGTTGCCGCGCGAAACTGGCTTTTTCTTAACGTGGTGGGACGATTGCGCGATGGCGCGACAAAGGCTCAAGCGCAGAGCGAACTCGACACTCTGTTTCACCAAGTTGTGACAGAGGAATGGCATCCGGAAAATCCGCAAGAAACTCCGCACCTTACTCTTATTTCGGGACGCGAAGGACTGCCGGTTTTGCAACTCAGCACAAAACAGCCGCTCTACATACTGATGTTTGCCGTGGGGTTGGTGCTGCTGATCGCTTGCGCGAATGTTGCCACGCTTCTGCTGGCGCGGGCAGCTTCACGGCAAAAAGAAATCAGCGTGCGGCTCGCCATCGGAGCCTCGCGTTCCCGGCTGATTCGCCAGTTGCTCACGGAAAGCGTATTGCTCTCGACGCTTGGCGGCGCTCTGGGACTGGCGCTCGCCAGTTGGGGCGCGCGCCTGCTGGTTCTATGGATGACGCAGCGCGGCAGTCCGACGATCTTGGATACGCAGGTGGATGCACGAGTGTTGCTCTTCACGTTCGCCGCCGCGATGCTCACCGGAATTCTTTTCGGCATTGCACCCGCGCTGCGCGCTACAAGAATCGAGCTGGCATCGGCGATGAAGAGCAGCGCAACGAATCTATCCGAGGGGCGCGACAAACACATGCTGGGCAAGTCGCTGGTAGTTGTTCAGGTGGCCGCGTCGCTGGTGCTGATGATTAGCGCAACGCTTTTCCTGCGCACGCTGCTCAGTCTGGAGACGCGCGACTTCGGCTTCGACCAGCAAAACCTGCTCGCGTTCAGACTGGATCCAACGCGCGTGGGCTACCGTGACGCGCGGCTGGCCAGATTCTATGCGCAATTATTGCAGGGAATTCAGGCGCTCCCGGGCGTTGAGGCGGCCACGGTAATGGAAAATCCGCCGCTGGGGGGCTGGCACAGCGGGAGCAGAATTACGCTTGAGGGCGCGGCAGGAACACACGGCACCGAGATTCGCTGGAATAGCGTTGGGCCGGATTTCTTCAGCACCATGCGCATCCCCGTCATTTTGGGACGAGGAATCGAACGCACGGACGCGCTGAGTTCGCCCGCTGTCGCTGTGGTGGACGCCAGCTTCGCGCAGCAATTCTTCCCCGGGGAAAATCCCATTGGCCGCCGCTACAGCAACGGTGTAACTTTCGATCCGAAATATGCCGTGGAAATCGTCGGCGTGTGCAAGCCTGCTGAATTGACACACGCACAATCTGGAGTAGTGCCGACCGCCTACATTTCCTACCAGCAACGCCCTGAATCGCTGAACGCGATGTATTTCGAGATTCGCACGGCTGGCCCGCCAGCGGGGGTGATTTCAGAAGTGCGCGAGGCGGTGCGCCAGGCTGACCCGGCGCTGCCCCTCATGAATTTGAAGACGCAAAAAGAGCAGACCAGCGAAGCGCTGTCTCAGCAGCGGCTGCTCGCTCGGCTCACCATGATATTTGGACTTCTGGCGTTGCTGGTTGCGGTCATCGGACTCTACGGTACTATGGCGTACGCGGTGACGCGCAAGACGCGTGAGATCGGTATTCGCATGGCGCTGGGCGCGGAACCGGCTCGTGTTCTCGGAATGGTCATCCGGCAGGGAATCACGCTCGCTGCCTTGGGAATTGCGATTGGAATCGTTGGCGCGCTCGGCGCAGGCCGCGTGATCGGCAGCATGATTTATGGAGTGACGTCACATGATCCGCTGACGTTCCTCGCTGTTGCGGCCCTGCTGCTCGTCGTGGCGCTCGCGGCTTGCTACATTCCGGCCCGCCGGGCGACGAAAGTTGACCCCATGGTCGCGCTGCGCTATGAATGATGTTGACGTAGAATTACCGCGACGGATGACATTTCTGATCGGTACAGCTGGGGATTAGAAATGAGTGTAAGTTATTGAAAACACAAGGCGACCGTGTATTCTAATCGGTACAAATCAGCGGCTTCCGACGCTTCGGCGTTACAAGCCCCGGCTGCGAAGACTTCGGGAGATGCGATTCGGGATTTGCTCGAGACGAGCAAGACGATTGCGGTAGTGGGATTATCGTCGAGCAAAATGCGGCCGAGCAACGGCGTGGCGGAATATATGCAACGGGCCGGATATAAAATTATTCCCGTGAATCCAAACGAAACGGAAGTATTGGGCGAGCGCGCGGTGGCGCGTCTGGAAGACATAGGCGAAAGAGTGGACATCGTGGATATTTTCCGGCGTTCGGAATTCGTGCCGGAAGTGGTGGAGAGCGCGATTGCGATTGGCGCGAAGGGCGTGTGGATGCAGGAAGGTGTGATACATGAGAAGGCGGCGGAACGGGCGCGCGCGGCGGGGCTGATGGTGGTGATGGATTTATGCATTCTGAAAGAACACGCGAGGCGATTCCGGAGATGAGGACACGAATGGGGCGATTTGCGTACCGACGAGTGATTTCGATGGTGGCGGTGATGATTTTGTTCGGCGCGATTGCGGTTGCGGCGACGAATGATGACAAAGCGGAAGGCCACCGGTGGTGGGACGACGTGAAGTTTCTGGCGAGCGACGACTTGCAGGGGCGGATGACGGGAAGCGCGGGTTATCAGTCCGCCGCGGGATACGTCGCAGAAAAATTCAAGAAGGAGGGGCTGACGGCGGCGGGAACCGTGGGCTACTTTCAGCCGGTGGAGTTCGAGTCGCATCAGATTGACGAGGCGCGGACAACGATCGAGATGGTGCAGGGCGACAAAACGACGGATTTGCGGTTGGGCAAGGAAGCGTTTCTGCGGCCCGCGGGCGATACGGCGAACCAGATCGACGCGGGAATGGTGTTCGTGGGATACGGAATGTCCGTGCCGGAAGCGAATTACGACGATCTGGCGGGCCTGAACCTGCATGGGAAGATCGCGGTGTATTTGTCGGGAGGGCCGTCGACGATCAAGGACCCGTTGCGCGCGCATGAAGAGTCGCTCGGCGAGCGATGGAAGGCGTTGAAGGCGGCGGGAGCGATTGGGATTGCGGTGATACCGAATCCGTCGGCGCAAGAAATACCGTGGGAGCGCATCGCGGGCAATCGGCAGCGGCCTTCGCTGGAGTTGGCGGAGGTGGCGCTGCGGCGGGATCAGGGAATGCAGATTGAGATGACGATTAATCCGAATGACGCGGACGAGTTTCTGGCGGGATCGGGGCACACGATGGCGGAAATTGTGACGGCTGCGAAAGCGAAGAAGCCTTTGCCACATTTTGCCATGACGACGAAAATTCACGCGAAGATCACCGTGGACAAGAAAACATTGGAGTCGCCGAATGTCGCGGGAGTGATCGAGGGTTCGGATCCGGAGTTGAAAAGGGAATATGTGATCGTGAGCGCGCATCTGGACCATTTGGGCGTGGGCGCGGCGGTGAATGGCGACGATATTTACAACGGCGCGATGGACAATGCGTCGGGCGTGGCGGCGCTGATTCAGATTGCGCGCGATTTTCATGAGTCAGGGACGAAGCCGAAGCGATCGGTGATGTTTTTGGCGGTGTGCGGTGAAGAAGAAGGGGAGCTTGGTTCGTGGTATTTCGCGAATCATCCTTCGGTGCAGGCGAAAGACATCGTGGCGGATATAAATATGGATATGTTTATGCCGCTCTTCCCGTTGAAATATTTGCAGGTGCAGGGGCTGGACGAATCGACGCTCGGAGATGATATTCGTGCGGTGGGAAAAGCGGATCGGATTGACGTGATTGAGGACGAGCAGCCGGCGGCGAACCGGTTTATTCGCAGCGACCAGTATAGTTTTATTCAGCGCGGAGTGCCGGCGCTGGCGTTCAAGTTCGGGTACGTGAAAGGTTCGCCGGAAGAGAAAATCTTCAACGATTGGGTGCATACGAAGTACCACGCGCCTTCGGATGATATTAATCAGAAGCCTTTGGATCAGGAGGCGGCGGGGAAATTCTCGCACATGCTTTTCTTGCTGGCGGATCGCGTGGCGGATGCTGCGGCGCGGCCGACGTGGGAGCCGTCGAGTTTCTTTAGGAGATTTGCGGAAGATAAGGAGAGAAATTAAATTGAGCGCGGGGATCAGAGGTGCTTCTCGGAGAGTTACGGCTCGCGTTGTTGCTCTCGTTTGAAGAAGGGAGATGACATGGAGGGTACCGGACATATACAGATTCAGTTCATCGCAGGTTTTGGCCCAATCGTTCGCGAGACGGGCCGAAAGCCGCAAGCTCTACAGCGAAGCTCTCGGCATTCCCTTCAAAGAAGAGAGTGATGGGTATCTTCATACGGAATCTCTTACAGGCGCAAAAAGTTTTGCCCTCTGGCCACTTTCTCAGGCGGCGCAGTCCTGTTTTGGCAATGACTCCTGGCCCGACAACATCCCTGTGCCACAGGGGTGGCTGGAGTTCGACGTTGACAGTGTCGAAAAGGCAACGGCAGAACTTGAGTCGCGAGGATATCGAGTGCTTATCAAGAACAAGAAAGAACCATGGGGCCAAACTGTCAGTCGTTTCATCTCACCCGAAGGATTACTCGTGGGTGTCAGTTTCACTCCATTGATGCGAGAGGAAAAATAGTAGTCATGTGGTGCTCGCACGATTGACAAACACCCCGTCCTTTGCAAAAAGCGCCCCGACAAAGTGCGTCGGGGTAAACTCCGGATGGGGTACCCGAAAAGTGGATTCCTCGTCGCATAGCCTGCCACGGCAGGTAAAATCCTCGGAATAACAACGTTTGGAGTATTGCCAGCTTTTTGTGTGCCACAAAGACCGCACCCTTAGAAACGAAGGGTGCGGCACCCGATACCCCGCGAAATTCCTCGATGAAACCTCAGCCGAGAGAGAAATCCTTTGCGCCGCAAGACCGCACCCTCTTAGGAGGCGAAGGCTGCGGTACCCGACGAAACAAATCTGATCGGAAATTCAGGGAAAGGGGTAGAGGGAGATTTTGTTATTGCCAGGCTCGGTGACGGCGATGTAATGGGCGTCGGGAGAGACGGCGAAGCTGTGGTAGACGAGATCGTGGAGGATGGGAGTGAGATTTCCGCTGGGAATGGAGACCCAAACGAGATCGCCCAATTGCTTTTCCGGGCCGCGCTTGAGAAGGAAGCGCCGGCTGTCAGGTCCCCAGACGACGGTGCCGTACGCGCAATGAACGGTGGTGGCGGATGTGGGATTCGAGAGGGAGCGGATTTCGACGGAATCGCCATCGCGGAAATAAGCGACTTTGTCTCCGCCAGGCGAAAGCGCGAGTTGCCCGATGTAGCCGTCGAGAGTCGCGAGGGCTTCTTCCGTGCCGTGGAGAAGATCGAGGCGGACGAGTTTGATGGGGCCGGAGAGGGCTTCGTCACGCTCGATGGCGACGGCGGAATTGCGCGGCGTATCCCAGACGACGGCGGTGAAGAAGTGGCCCTTGAAAATTATGCTGCCGGCGCCGACCGAGGGATGAACGACGCCGACATTGTAGAGAAGTTCGGAGTTGGCGTCGCGAACGAGGTACGCGACAGAATCTGCGTCAGCCAGCCAGTTGGCTTGGACGGCGTCTTCGATGACGCTGGTTTTTGTGCCGGCAACGGGAATCTCCTTGCCTTCGTCGGTCATGAGATCGATGAGGCGGCTTTGATGAGTATTGCCTTCCGCGTCAGTGACCTGGTCCGTTTGCATTTGGACCGTGAGGCGATGGCCTTCGGGAGAAAAGGCGACGCGTTGAATGGAAAAACTGAAGGGGAGGGGCGACTTGACGAGCTTTTCGCCGTCGACGATGAGTTTGCTCTTGCCGTTGGGAAACAGCATCCAGATGTTGTCGCGCTCGATTGTGTATTTCTCGAATTTCAGTTTGCGAAATACGGCGCAGGCAATGCGACCGTCGGAGGAAACGGAGTAGGCGCGGCAGTCGAGTTTGAAGCCGGCAACGGGCTTCTCCTGCGCGCGGATGCGGGGAGCGGCGGTGAGAGAAATGAATATTGCGACGAAGACTAACGCGAATTTGGGGATGTGGGTTGAGGAGAATCGTGGGGAGCTACTGCTGGTCATGAGTTCGGGTCCTTTTTCAGGTCGAGCTTAGAATTGTGTTTCGATTTGTTGGCTTGCGCCGAGGCTGCTTTGGGCTTTGGCTCATGCATAGGCTGCGTTTCACGCGGCTTTGATTTGATGCGGCGAATCTCTTCGAGTCGCTGACGAATGCGCGCTTCGACGCCTTGATCGGTTGGATGGTAGTAGACGCGATCGCGAAGGCTGTCGGGCAGGCAAGTCATGTCGGCGATTTTTTCCTCGACGTTGTGCGCGTACTGATAGCCCTTTCCGTAGCCGATGTGCTCCATCAAACCGGTGACAGCGTTGCGCAGATGCAGCGGGACAGGTTCGGCGATAGTGCGCTGCAAATCTTCGGTGACGGAATTGTAAGCGGTGTAGACGGCGTTCGATTTTGGCGCGAGTGAAAGATAGACGGCGGCCTGGGCGAGAGCGAGATGGCCCTCGGGAGCGCCGAGAAAATCAAAGGCGTTCATCGCGGCGAGCGTGATTTGGAGCGCGGCGGGATCGGCGAGGCCAATGTCTTCGCTGGCCATGCGGACGAGGCGGCGCGCGAGGTAGAGCGCGTCTTGGCCGGATTCGAGCATGCGCGCGAGCCAGTAAAGAGCCGCGTCGGGATCGGAATTGCGCACGGACTTGTGCAGCGCGGAGATGAGATTGAAATGCTCCTCGCCGGCTTTGTCGTAGGGGAGAAGTTTGTGCTGGAGCACGTCTTCGAGACGTTCGCGCGAGACGACACGGCGCCCGGCGGAATCGGGCGCGGTGCCGAGGACGACGGCTTCGAGTGTGTTATAGGCGGCGCGTCCGTCGCCATTGGCGATTTGCGCGATGCGGTCGAGAACGTCATCGGAGATTTCGACTTGTTCGTTGCCGAGGCCGCGTTCTTTGTCGACGAGCGCGCGATGGAGAAGGTCGATGGTCTGTTCGGCGGAAAGAGCGTGGAGAACGTAAACCTTCATGCGCGAAAGCAAAGGCGCGATGATTTCAAAGGAGGGATTTTCGGTGGTGGCGCCGATGAGAAGAATTGTGCCGCCTTCGACGTAGGGCAAGAAAGCGTCCTGCTGGGCTTTGTTGAAGCGATGCACTTCGTCGACGAAAACAACGGTGCGGCGGCCATAGTGGCGGGCGCCTTCGGCGGCGACCATCACTTGCTTGATTTCCTTGATTCCGGCCATGACGGCGCTGAAGGGAACGAATTCGGAGCGCGTTTTTTTGGCGATGAGGCGCGCGAGAGTGGTTTTACCGCAGCCGGGAGGTCCCCAGAAAAGCATCGAGACCATGTCGTCGCGCTCGATTTGCGTGCGCAGAGGTTTGCCGGGAGCGAGCAAATCGTCCTGGCCGAGCACTTCGTCGAGAATGCGCGGACGCATGCGGTCGGCGAGAGGGCGCGAGCCTTCGTTGGCGGAGGGTTCGGGTTCGATGGCGCGAAAGAGATTCATCTTGTGTCGAGAGACATCGTATCGAGAATCATTGGATGCCGCGGCGCTGGCGCGCGGCTTCATACAGGATAAGCGAGGCGGCGACGGCGGCGTTCAAGGAGTCTACCGGCTCGGCAAGTTGGATGCGCACGAGCGCGTCGGCGCTGCGTTCGATTTCGGGCGGGATGCCGGCGCCTTCGTTGCCGATGAGCAGGGCGACGGGCTGGCGAAAATCGAAACTGCCGGGCTCACGCGCAGCGGGATTTTGGGCCGAAGAGGCGGCGACGATTTGCAGACCGGAGACGCGAAGTTGCGCGAGCGCGACGGGAGCGGCGAGTTCGAAGAGAGTCGGGAGACGCAAAGCGGAGCCGGCGGACGCTCGGAGGGATTTCGGCGAATAGGGATGGGCGGCGCCTTTTGCGGCGATGACTCCGGTGGCGCCGAGGGCTTCGGCGGAGCGGAGAATTGTGCCGACGTTGCCGGGGTCTTGCACGCCGACGAGAACCACGAT
>JBOGNJ010000107.1:0-13750 GCA_050746905.1 Candidatus Acidiferrales bacterium | reverse complement strand
TGCCCCGGGCAATCGATGTGCGCGTAGTGGCGATTCGGCGTCTCGTACTCGACGTGCGACACCGCAATCGTGATTCCCCGCTCGCGCTCTTCCGGCGCGTTGTCGATCGAATCGAACGCCCGGAACTGCACCTTCGGGTTGTTCTTCGACAACACTTTCGTGATCGCCGCCGTCAACGTCGTCTTCCCGTGATCGATGTGCCCGATCGTCCCGATATTCAGGTGCGGCTTGCTGCGCTCAAATTTTTCCTTCGCCATCTCGTCCTACTTTCATTCGCAATCTGCGCAGAATTTCTTCGTTCGCGCCTTCCCAAGCTTTGGAGCGGGGGACGGGATTCGAACCCGCGACCATCTGCTTGGAAGGCAGAGACTCTACCCCTGAGTTACCCCCGCCCGACTGCCACCCGAATTCTGGAGCCTGGGACCGGGATTGAACCGGTGACCTCGTCCTTACCAAGGACGCGCTCTACCACCTGAGCTACCCAGGCATCCACCGGCTCGCTGATGCGCGTGCTGCGCTCCCAACGATGTCTTTCGAACTTCCGCCTAAGTTTTTCGAGATCGAATCTGTGTTCCCGCCTTCAGCGCTTCGGCGTCCGCGCGATACGATGGTGGACGGGGGAGGATTCGAACCTCCGTAGCCCGCAAGGAGCGGCAGATTTACAGTCTGCTGGTTTTAGCCACTCACCCACCCGTCCCGCAAGAACACCGGGACTTGAGGCGCTGGTCCCGGCCGGGGAACTTCGCAACGCAGAAAGGGCTCGTGTCCGAAGACACCAGCCCGTTCACTTTTCAGTGCGAGGAATTCACCAGAGCCAAACTCAAAATTTCCCGATCCTTCAAAGTCAGCTGGCGGAGGGATTTGAACCCCCGACCCTCTGATTACAAATCAGATGCTCTACCAACTGAGCTACGCCAGCAGAAGCAAACCCGCCAAACTTATCACGCGGGCAATCAAATTGCAAGGGGGTGCGGCCAACCAGCACGGCTCATACCAAGCTGGCTCTGAAATTATCCGCCAAGCATCAACTTTACACCATTCAGCCCAAAACCTATACTGAAAAAGTTGCCGCACACGACCGCATGAGACGCACAATCATGATAGCTCTCGCCGCCTGTATCGTCGCCGCCGCGGCCATCGCTTACGTTCATCATGCGCACGAAAAAACCGCGCAATTGCGGGCCGAGGACGCTCAATTCTCAACCACGCCCAACTCTGCTGCCGCAAGCGCGAACGAAGGAACGACCGCCCCAGCGAATTCGCCCGATCTGGTGCATCAATTGCCCGCCGGCGCCTCCGCCGTCGTATTTGCAGACGTTGCCGCGCTGCGCGAAGCGCCAATCGGAAGAGAACTTTCGGGTCTCGCGCCCACCTCGTCGCAAGACCCTGAATACACAGCTTTCGTGCGCTCCACTGGCTTCGATTATTGGCGCGATCTCGATCGTGTCGCGCTGGCGCTGTGGCCAAAGGATTCACCGACAACAGTGCTTGCGATCTCACAGGGAAAATTCAACGAGGCAAAAATCGAGCGTTACGCACTGCACAACGGCGGCAAAGTTATAAAACATGCCGTGTGGAAAATTTATGAAACCCCCGAAGCAAATCCCCCGCGAACTGTGCGCTTCGTGTTTCTCTCTTCGACGGAAATCGTTCTGGCGGATGGTCCGGCAATATTCATGGTGTTGGATGCAACACGCGACCGCCTCGATGCGGAAATGTCGCGGCGCATCGCGAAAGTCGCCGCCGCTCCTATCTATGCCGTTGCACGCACGCCGGATCTGGCCAAGGATGTGGGCGTCGACGAAACGCATTCGGCCCAACTCGCGCACTTACTCCAAAGCGTGCACAACATATCGCTCGCCGGCCTGCCTGTGGGGCAAAACTTGAAAGTCGCGGCCACCGCGGAGTGCGATTCCATGCTCGACGCCTTCCAATTGTCCACGGCTCTCGAAGGTTTGGTTTGGATGGGACGCGCGGCCTTGGCCGACCCAAAAACGCAGCAGCAAATCGGCCCGCAATGGCCCGCACTCGACGCGCTGCTAAAAGCGGCGGACATTTCGCATGACGGCCACCTCGTGCGCTTGCATCTCCAAATCACCCCGCAAATACTCCGCGCCGCCAGCGCCGCCCCACATGGAAGTTCAACGAGATGAAAACGTAGTTCGCCGCCTAAAAGTAACTGTCGAGGGAAAAATCAGGAGTAAAAACCGCGTGGGAATTTAGTCGCCGCTGGTGACCGAACCGCCGGCGTCCACCTGATGCAAATATCGCCACGGGTTCACAGGAGCATTGTGCATGCGAACTTCGAAATGGAGGTGCGCGCCGGTCGCACGCCCGCTTTCGCCTTCATAGCCGATCACGTCGCCGCGCTTGACCGGCGTTCCCGGCTGCGCTGCGTACCCGGAAAGATGCGCGTACCAGGTCGTTAGACCAAAGCCGTGATCAATAATCACCACGCGTCCGTAACCCTGCCGGTCGCCGGTGAAAATCACCACGCCGTCGCCCGCAGCGCGAACGTCATCGCCGTAATGCGATGCGATGTCCAATCCTCTGTGAAATTCGCCCTCGCCGCCGAACGGATCAAGCCGCTCGCCGAACCGGCTGGTGATTCTGCCCATCACCGGCCACAAAGAAGGCATAAACGAAGCGTTTGCCAGCTTCATTCCCGGCAGAAGTTTCAGGCCGCCATCCGCAACCAGGACCACCGCCGTGGCATTCTGTTCCAGGAAATTAAAGCGATCGAGCGTCTCTTGATACGCGGAGTCGGATTGCACGGGCGAATTCGAGGCGCTGAATGGCGTCTCCGGAATGCGCGTCAGCCCGTACGCTACGGCCACTTCACTCGCCAGCGATTGCAGGGAGTTCAGGCGCAGATCCGCGTCGGTCACCTGGCTTTGGAGCTGTTTGTATTGCACCGTGAGCGTCGCCTGGTCGCGGCGGAGAGAATTGTACGCAGTCACTTTCCAGAGCAGCCGCGAATACGCAGCTGCCGCCACCACCACCGTCATGCTTCCCACGATTACGAGAACCGCAAGCAAATGCACAACATAGTGCGGGATGCGCAGACGGCGCATATTCCCCGAATCCGAGGAAGCAATGAGAAATGTGTAGAATTTCTTTCTCATAATGGCGATTTTGGTCTTAATTTCTCTTTGCGCTGGACTAGATGACCGCTGGCCCCTCAGCGCGGTCTGCGCAATTTCTAAAAAGCGTTTGAACCGGGAGACTTGGTTCGCAACCCGCCGCGAATATAAGTGCTCAATTCTATAGAGTCAACCAAAAATATACTTCCGGGCCGGGCCGGCTCGCTTCATAATCCGGTCAGAGAAAACCACTCTAACCATTTTACGGATTGGGGCAAGCCATTACAACTGCTCTGAAGGACAGGAAAAGGCCAGGGGATTTTCCAAAATGAACGGGCGGAATAAGCTGCAGAAAGTTGAGAACATGGAAGATAGGCTGATCGCTTGTCTCGCCCGGCGCATTCCCTCGGTGCGCCGTTCTGGAATCCGTGTAGAAGGGCGCGCCGCGGTACGTTTGGGCATTGGCGATGATGCAGCCATCGTCCGGCCGCCCTCGAAAGCTGAATGGGTCGTGAGCTGCGATTCTTCGCTGGAAGGTGTGCATTTCCGCGAAGGAAGCCATTCGCCTGAATCTGTCGGTTACAGGGCGCTGGCGCGTGCAACCAGCGATCTGGCTGGCATGGGCGCGCGCCCACGCTATTTCCTGTTGGCCCTCGCGCTTCCCGCGGCAAAAACCGGCCGCTGGCTGGACCGCTTCGCCGCGGGAATGGCCAAAGCCGCGCGCGAATTGAAGATCCGCCTCATTGGCGGCGATACGTCGAAAAACCGGGGCGTAATGATCAGCATCACGGTGCTCGGCGAAATTGCCTCTGGGCAGGCGATTACGCGCTCCGGTGCGGGGCCCGGCGACCTTATATATGTGAGCGGGCAATTGGGCCGTGCGCAGCTCGGGCTTGAGCTGATTATGCGCGGACTTGTGCATAGACCGAGCCTGCGTCGATACCTTCAACCGCACCTATACCCCAAAATCCCGCTTGCGCTAGGCCAGTCGCTGGCCACGCGACGTATCGCCACGGCCATGATGGATATTTCCGACGGGCTTTCGACCGACTTGGCGCGCCTGTGCGAAGCAAGCGGCGTCGGTGCGCGCATTTGGTCCGCCGAAATCCCCAAAGTGCGAGTCCCGCCCATGCTCGTTCGCGAAAATCTGAACGCGCTCGAACTCGCTCTTCATGGCGGCGACGATTACGGCCTGCTTTTCACCGCGCCCCCAATATCCGCGCACTTAATTCGTCGCCTCGCACGAAAATTCAAAGTGACGCATATCGGAGAAATCACGCACCAAAAACAAATCATTCTAATTCGCGAAAACGGAACTCGAGCGCCCTTGCCTGCCAAGGGCTGGGACCCTTTCCGCGCATCGTGAAGCTTCTGCGGGATGCTATCGCCGCAATGCGCCGGGAGAAATACGGCCGGGATCGCCGTGCGGCACCGGAGGTTTTGCGGGAGGCCTCGGCAATTGCGGGGGCGTTGTCTGCGGTAATCCTTGCTCCGTAACGTCGGCGGGCGGAGCCGTATCTGGTACGTCCACATCCTCGTGCTGGTTTTTCGCCAATTGCTCGAGCGACGTCACATTCGGGAAATTTTCGACCGGCATGCCTTTGCTTGCCTGTTCCATGAATTCGAGCCAGATCGGCAGAGCGACGCGCGCGCCCGTTTCCTTTTTGCCCAATGACATTTTCGGATCGTCGAAGCCGGTCCACACGCCCGTCGTCAATTGCGGCGTGAATCCGATGTACCAAGCATCGGTGAAATCATTCGTCGTGCCCGTTTTGCCCGCGGACGGGCGTCCCAGCGCCTGCGCGCGAACGCCGGTGCCGAATCGCACCACGTCTTCGAGCATCGCCACCATGGTGCGCGCATCGGTTGACGGGATCACGTCCGTAATTCTCGGCCGCCCCTCCTCCAGAATCGCGCCATCGTACGAAGTGACGCGGCGAATCATGTGCGGCTGGATGTGAATGCCGTCATCGGGAAAAACGGTGAATGCGGACGTGTGTTCGAGCAGCGTCAAATCCGCGGC
Source organism: Candidatus Acidiferrales bacterium (assembly GCA_050746905.1). Classification (GTDB taxonomy): domain Bacteria; phylum Acidobacteriota; class Terriglobia; order Acidiferrales; family UBA7541; genus DAHUXN01. The sequence goes on along the minus strand of JBOGNJ010000107.1, from coordinate 8,644 downwards.
GCCGAGCGCGAGCGGCAAATACGGCGGCAGCGGGCTGGTGATTCCGAAGCGCCGCGCCGTGGTAATCACGTTTTGAATTCCCATGTGATCAAGCAGGCGCACGGCAGGCACGTTGCGCGAATCGGCGAGCGCGCGCCGCAGGCTGATTTTCCCCTCGAATGTGTTGTCGTAATTGTGCGGCGAGTAATCCTTCCCGCCGCTCGTGTACGTCACAGGCGCGTCGAGCACCGTGTCGAATGGCGTCATGCCCTGCTCCAGGGCCGTCGTGTACACGTACACTTTGAATGAACTCCCCGTTTGCCGTTTGGCTTGCGTCGCGCGGTTGAATTTCGAATCCTCGAAGCTGTACCCGCCGACCATGGCCTTGATTTCGCCGCTGCCGTTGTCGATAGCGAGCAGCGACGCCTGCGCCGCCGGAACTTGTTCCAGTTGCACTTTCGCCGTGGCGCCGTTCAGTGCCTCGATATAAAGGTTCGCCAAATCGCCGACGTGCAGCAGCTTCTCGGGCGATTTTTCGCCCGTCCATGAAAAATCAGGCTGCGTAATCACCGCGCGGTAGGCTCCGATTTTCGCAACCGCCGCTTTCGCGTCCACGGCCGTAATCAATCCCGTGACGTAACTTCCCGCCGCGATGGGATCGCGCCAATCCGGCGATTCGTAACTTTGCAGCGTGCCCAGATGCGCACGGAAAATATTCGGCAGGTTGCCGCGCCAGCCGTGGCGGCGATCGTAGGCGTGCAAGCCGTCGCGCACGGCCTGATCCGCGGCGCGCTGCATGGCCACATTCAGCGTCGTATAGACGCGCAGTCCTTCCTGATGCACCGCCTCGGACCCGAATTCCCCTTCGAGTCTCTGGCGAATTTCCTCCACGTAATACGGCGCAAGGGCATTGGTCTGCGGATAGGTTATTTGCAGACCGAGCGGCATTTGCTGCGCTGCTTTTGCTTGCGCCCGCGTGATTTTGTCATTGTCCGCCATAAGCTGAAGCACCAGATTGCGCCGCTCCAGCGCGCGTTGGGCGTGGCTCGTCGGCGAGTAAATAGGTCCGCGGATAATCCCCGCCAGCAACGCCGCTTCGGGCAACGTCAATTGCCCCACGTGTTTGCCAAAATAAAATTCGGACGCCGCTTCGAAGCCGTAGTTCCCGTTCCACAAGTAAACTTGATTGCAGTACATGGTCAGAATCTGCTGTTTCGTGTAATGGCGTTCGATTTGAATCGCCAGCATCGCTTCTTCCGTCTTGCGCCGGAAACTGCGGTCCGCGCGGTTCAGGAACAGTCCGCCGGCGAGTTGCATCGTGATGGTGCTCGCGCCTTGAACGATTCGGCGGTGAATGATGTCGCTCCACGCCGCTTCCGCGATGCGCGGAAAATCCACGCCCCAGTGCTGCATGAAATGACGGTCTTCGGTGGAAATAATCGCGTCTTGCAGGACTTTGGGAATTTGATCGTAGGTCAGCAGAATTCTGCGCTGCAGGGCGAAACTTCCGATGGACGTGCCGTCATCGGCGTAAAGTTCCGTGACCACGTCAGGCCGGTAATTTTCGAGTTCCTGAATTTGCGGCAGGTCGCTGCTGTAAACAAACAGCAGTCCAACGGCGGAGCCAAACGCAATCGCGCAAAGGACCAACAAAATAATCGCGACGCGGCTGAATGCTCTGTCCCCCGCGATGCGAATTGCGCCCTGTGGCGGATCACCCATCCCGCTTTCATTGTAGCGCACTCACAACGAGCCGCGCCGCGCGGGAACAATCCTGTGGCCTAAGAAAAATCATCTTCAATGCAATCACTCAGCGTCGAAAATCACGGCGTCCGCTTCAATTTCCACTAGCATATCCGGCGACACGAATCCGCTTACCTGCACCATCGTGCTCGCAGGACGAATTTTGCCGAACACTTCTCCATGCGCGCGCCCGATCTTCTCCCAATCCGCAATATTGGCGACGAACAATCGCGTGCGCACCACGTGCTCGAGTCTCGCGCCAGCCTTCGTCAATGCCGCTTCGATATTCTTCAGCGTCTGCACCGTCTGCGCGTAAGCGTCGCCCTTCCCAACAATTTCTCCGCTCCCGTTCGTCGCCGTCGTTCCCGCCACATATACATGCGCGTCAACGCGCACCGCCCGCGAATAGCCCACAATCGGTTCCCACGGCGCCCCGCTCGAAATATTCCGCCTTTCCATTTTTGTTCCTCCCTGCTAACCTCCTGGCGACCGAACCAGGTGAACTTTGCTGAAGGTCGCCATTCCTCTCCTTCACGTTTCGAACTCCGCCGCCGCGGAGGAATTTTATTGCGACCGTCTCGGCTTCACGCGCGAATTCGGCCATCGCGCTAACGATGCAAAGCCGGATCCTTGCTACGCCGGAGTCTCGCGCGACGGAGTCTGGTTGCATCTCTCTTCTTTCTCCGGAGACGGTGTTTTCGGTGGCGTGGCGAACCTGCTCGTCGACAATGTCGATACACTTCACGCCGAATTCCTTGCCGAAGGCGTTCAGGTCGATCCCGGCCATCCCGTGGACCAAACTTGGGGCACGCGAGAAATGTACGTAAGAGACCCCGACGGCAACAAGCTACGCTTCATTCAAGGTTGATCCACCCCACCCTGTAAACCGCTTCGCTCGACCATCTGGACTTCATTCGCCAAAGTCCGTAAGCTGGCCATTAGCTAACGAAGCGAAAGGCCGCTCGCGACCCAATGCGCTGCAAAAATATCCTCGAAGCCATCGGCGAAACGCCGCTCATCCGGCTGAATTGCATCACCAAGGATATCGAAGCCGAAGTCTACGTCAAAGCCGATTACCTGAATCCCGGCGGCTCCGTGAAAGACCGCATCGCCACCTGGATGATCGACGAAGCCGAGCGCAAAGGCCTGCTCAAGCCCGGCGGCACAATCATCGAAGGCACTTCCGGCAACACGGGCATGGGTCTGGCGCTCGTCGCCACCGTGCGCGGCTACAAAATCGTTTTCACCATCACCGACAAGCAGTCGCGCGAAAAAATCGATTTGCTCAAAGCCTTCGGCGCCGAAGTCATCGTCTGCCCCACCGCCGTCGAGCCCGACGATCCGCGCAGCTACTATTCCGTCGCGAAAAAACTCGCGCGCGAAATTCCCAATTCTTTTTACCCCAACCAGTACGAAAATCCCATGAACCCGGAGGCGCATTACCAAACCACCGGCCCCGAAATTTGGAAAGACACCGGCGGCAAAATCACGCATTTCGTCTGCGGCATGGGCACCGGAGGAACCATTAGCGGCGTTGGCCGTTTCCTCAAGGAAAAAAATCCCGCCGTGCAAATCATCGGCGTCGACCCCATCGGCTCGCTCTACTACGAATATTTCACCACCGGCAAAGTCGGCAAGGCGAAAACCTACGTCGTCGAAGGCATCGGCGAAGATATTTTCCCCTCGACGATGGATTTCAAGGTCCTCGACGACGTGCTGCAAATCACCGACGAGGAAAGTTTCGTCTGGGCGCGCCGCCTCGCGAAACAGGAAGGCGTTTTCACCGGAGGCTCAGGCGGCGGATGCGTTTCCGCGGCGTTACGCCTCGCGCGCGAGTGCAAAAAGGGAGATATCGTCGTCGCGTTTCTCCCCGACACGGGCATGCGCTACCTTAGCAAAGTTTATAATGACGGCTGGATGCGCGAGCACGGCTACGTCGAATCCGAAGTTCCTCTCTGCGCCGCCGACGTGGTGCGCGTCAAACTGCAAAACGGCAAGCATCGCGAACTCGTCATCGCGCGCCCGTACCAAACCGTTTTTCACGCGCTGCACATCATGCAGCAGCAGGACATTTCCCAGTTGCCGATTTTCGAGGAGGACAATCCCATCGGCACGATTTACGAGGATCAAATTCTGAATCTCGCGCTGCAAGGGAAAGATCTGCGCAAGCTGGTCATCCGCGAAGTGATGGCCGAAGGGCTTCCGCGCGTTCCCAGCGACGCCCCCGTCGAACGCCTCACGCATCTCCTCAGCCACTCCGGCCCCGCCGTCTTCGTCGAAATGTCCACCGGCAAATTCGAAATCCTCACCAAGTTCGATTTGATGGACACCATCGCCGGCATCATGGAACAAAAGCGCTGACCCCTTTGCACCGGATCGCCCGGCTGCCCAATGGGCCAAAAACGGGGCTTCCGCCGCGCCCTGGGACGCGCGCGCATTTTACTGCGACGTTTTCGCAATACCGCGGCCGGCAGGCTCAGCGCGTACCCAAAGCGCGAGAGCGCTCGCGCTTTGGGTACCTTCCCCCGTCGAATTTGCATGGCGACACTCTACCGAGTGTCACCAATCATTCTGAACGAGAACATCGGCGCGGCGTTGTTATCGAAATCGCGGCGAATGGGGAACCCCAGCTCCCCGGCTTTCCCTGCGACGCCGGCTCAATAAAGGTGACGTCCTCGAGGTTGTGACGGAAGGACTGCAAGATTAGAATAACGGAGTGCGCGAATTCCGGTCGCTTATACATCCCTGGAATCTGCCCTGGCATCCCAGCACTCGAAAAGCATACCAACCTGAGAAATTGGTCAGAGAACGGTAATGAGTCAAAACGCCGCAAAGTTCGCGCCACGCCTAGTGGTGGTGTTGCTTTCCTTTCTGATTCCAATCGCATTGCAGGCGCAGACGACTGGAGCAACATTGGCGGGCGTCGTCACCGATCCTGCGGGAAAAGTCGTCGTCAATGCGAGAATCTCCGTCAAGAACGTGGTCACGAACCAAGTCGCGCAGACCGAAACGAATTCAGCCGGGTCCTACGACGTCGCAAATCTCTCGCCGGGCGATTACGAAGTGGCTGTTTCAGCGGCGGGGTTCGATATTAAAGTCGCGAAAGTGACGCTGGCAGCAGGTGTCAATCAAATATTGAATCTGACTTTGAGCTCCGAGCTTTCGCTGCGGGATTTGGGCTTCCCTGCGTCACAGGTTCAAGGAAATACAGCGGAGCAGGCCAGACTGAATAAGCGGTCGCACATGCTGCAAATCCATCAACGGCTCGGCCTGATAACAACAATCCCGTTGGTCGCCACGGTCATCACCGGCGCGTTCGCGGGCGGCAAACCGATTGTCACCAGTTCTACGGACCGCGACTTGCACGCAGCGCTCGGTTCAGCAACGGCGGGCCTGTACATTGCGACCGCTTACTATGCCATCTTCGCGCCAAAAATACCGGGAACCAAAGTCGAGGGACCTATTCGGCTGCACAAGGCTCTGGCCTGGATTCATGGGCCGGGCATGATCTTGACGCCGATTCTGGGAGCCATGGCCTTTGATCAACGAAGCAAAGGAGAGAGGGTTCACGGCATCGCGCGACTGCACGGACAGGTGGCCATCATCACGGCGGCCGCATACGGAGCCGCGATTTTATCCGTCTCGATCAAACCCAGCTTCGTCAAACATTCCGAGCAGAACATCCGCTCCATTTTTCGTAGACATCAGCCCGTCTACGCGGACGCGCTCCAGAATTGAATCGCAAAGAGATTGCAATTTCGTCAGGGTTATATCTGATGAAGAAAAGAAATTTGCTGATGATCATTTTGCTTTTGGCGCTGCCGGGGCTTGTACGTGCCGACAGTCAGTGGAAGCTCACGCAATCCACGCTGACGTACCACGTGTCGCATCCCCTGCATCAGGTCGAGGGCATCAGCCACGACGGGCGAGGGAAAGGTGTTTGCCAGGCGGCGCAATGCGACTTCCTGGTCGCGGCACCCGTCAAGTCGTTTGATTCGGGCGACAGCAATCGCGATCTTCACATGCTGGAGGTAACGCGCGGCGCGGAATTTCCCATGGTCGTGGTGCGCGCGCACTTGCCGGAAGCAGCAATCAAGCCCGGAACGATTCATGCGGATTTGGAAGTTCAGTTTGCTGGACAGACCGCGTCTTACAAGCAGATTGTATTTCAGCTGGTGCAGGAAGGAAACGAAATCAAACTATCGGGAACCATTCCGATGACGCTGGCCGATTTCAGAATTGATCCGCCAAAACTTCTGATGATGCCCGTCAAAAACGAAATACCGGTACGCGTGGAGATGACGTGGCAGAAGGAAAAGTAGTGTCCGCGGGGACTCCGGAAGTTCACCGGCGGTCGGCAGCAAGGTGGCGAACGTCGCGGCCGGCAACCATGTAAATCACGTCTTCCGCGATATTGGTTGCATGGTCGCCAATGCGCTCGAGATTTTTGGTCACCAGCACAAGCTCGAAAGCCGGGAAGACGACAGCCGAGTTTTCCATCATATACGTAAGCAGCTCGCGGAAAATCTGATCGCGGAGATTATCGACTTGATCGTCGCGGATCAGAACTGATTTCGCAAGCTCAGCGTCGCGATGAACCAGCGCATTCAGGCTGTCGCGGACCATCCCTTCGGCGAGTTCGCTCATGCGCGGCAAATCAACATACGGTTTGACCTGCGGATGGCGAAGAATACGCATCGCAGACTGCGCGACGTTGACAGCCTGGTCGCCAATGCGTTCGAGGTCGTTGTTGATGCGCGAAGCGGAAAGAATGAACCGCAAGTCCACGGCCATCGGCTGCTGCAACGCGACAAGCTGCATCACGCGGTCGTCAATTTCGATCTGCATCTCATTTATGGCTTTTTCCTCGTCCAGAACGCGCTTCGCCGACGCCTCGTCTTTTTGAAACACAGCCTGCACCGCTTGGTGGACGGCGCGCTCCGCCAAGCTTGCCATCCAGAGCAGTCGCTCTTTCAATTCCTCCAGATCATGATCGAAATGCCGTTCCATGAATTCTCCCTATAGCGTCAGATCCTACCATGCCGCAACTGCGTGTTTACCCGTGGTTCACCAGGCCCGTGACGTTCTAACCGAAACGACCGGTGATATATGCTTCTGTGCGCGGATCGGAGGGTGTCGTAAATAGCTTGGATGTCTCATTATACTCGATCAGCGTTCCGTCCAACATGAACGCGGTGTAGTCGCTGGCGCGCGCTGCTTGCTGCATATTGTGGGTCACCACGGCCAGCGTACAATTTTCTTTCAACTGAAACATCAGCTCTTCGATTTTTGCCGTGGATACCGGATCAAGCGCCGAGCACGGCTCGTCGAGCAGCAGCACCTCGGGGTCCACTGCCAGCGCGCGCGCGATGCACAACCGCTGCTGTTGGCCTCCGGAAAGCCCCAACCCGGATTGGTTGAGCTTGTCCTTCACTTCATCCCATAGGCCAGCCCTGGCCAAAGCATGTTGCACGCGGCCGTCCATTTCCGAGCGCGGCAGTTTTTCATACAGCCGGATGCCAAACGCGATGTTTTCGTGAATCGCCATCGGGAAAGGCGTCGGCTTTTGAAAGACCATGCCGACCTTGGCCCGCAACTGGCCGATGTTTTTCGAAGCTAAAATGTCTTTGCCGTCGAGGATGACCTCGCCCTCCGCGCGCTGACGCGGATACAGATCGTACATGCGGTTGAAAATCCGCAAAAGCGTTGACTTGCCGCAGCCAGAAGGTCCGATAAAGGCCGTGACCCTATTCTGGCGGATTTCAACGTTGACGTTTTTGATGGCATGGAACTTACCGTAGTAGAAATTCAAGTTCCGGGCCGCGATTTTCACGGGTGCCTGAGTTGAAGTGCCGCTTTGTGCGACATCGGGTGGCTTAATGGAAACAGGGACGTTCACCAGGGGAATCCTTCCGACCGATCGGAGATCATTTTGGCACCGGCACTCTGCCCAGGAACCAGCGCGCAACCAGGCTGAGCACGAGCACGAACAGGACCGTGATGAAAGCCGCAGCCCAAGCCATTTGTTGCCAATTCGCATAGGGGCTCAGCGCGAATTGGAAGATAACCATGGGAATATTCGCAATCGGGCGCAACATATTGGCCGAGAAGTACTGGTTATTCAGCGCGGTGAAGAGTAAGGGGGCCGTCTCGCCCGAGATGCGCGCTAGGCCAATCAATATCCCGGTCAGGATGCCGGCGCGGGCCGCTTTCCACGTCACTTTTGTGATCACCACCCAGGCTGGCGCTCCCAATGCGATGGCGGCCTCACGCATGTCGCCACCGACCAAGCTGAGCATTTCATCGGTCGTGCGCACGATAATCGGGATCATCAAAATCGCCAGGGCCACGCTGCCCGCCAGCCCAGAAAAGTGCCCCATTGGGGCCACTACGGCAGCGTAAGCAAACAAGCCGATTTCGATCGACGGCGCACTCAGCATGATGTCATTGAGAAATCGCACGGTGTCGGCCGTTCGGCTCCGAAAGCCGTATTCCGCCAGCCATGTGCCCGCCATCAAACCAACGGGTACCCCAATTCCCATTGACAGCCCCAACAGGAGCAGACTCCCGACGAAGGCATTGCGTAAACCGAATCCATCGGTCCCCGGTGGCGGCGTGTCCTTGATGAACAGATCCCAATGCATCCCGGAAATGCCGTATTTCAGTGTTGCCCAGATAATCCAAACCAGGAAGAACACCCCGACGACGGTCGCCGCAGCCATCAGGATCTTGCTTACCACGTCGATGATACGGCGTCTTGTGAGCACGACCGTCACGCTGACGCTCCTTCCCGGCGGCCGAGGCGGCGTATCAGCAGGACGGCGAGGAAGCGCACGGCCAAGGTGACGGCGATCAGGATCAAGCCCAAGTAGATCAGCGAGGAAACATACAACTTGGTTGTGGCTTCGGTGAATTCATTGGC
>JBOGNJ010000106.1:0-2369 GCA_050746905.1 Candidatus Acidiferrales bacterium | reverse complement strand
CCCACAAACATCCGCGAATTGCAGCACACGGGCTGCGGGCGAATGAATGGTTGCTTTACCGGCCTCGGGTCAGGCGGGAAAGCGCCGCCGGGACCCGAGCTACAGAATGCTGCTTTACCGGCCTCGGGTTAAGCGGGAAGGTACTGTTACTTCCTAGGCATCGAGTCGTTCTCTTGGCTTGCTGCTCAACTTCCCGCAGGCTACCCTGTCATTCACAGTCGTCAGCTTTCCATCTCGATTTTCGTTTCGGAATGGCACAGGCCGCGAGCCGTTCCGAAATGGGACTTTTTGGTATTAAGGGGCGGCGAGCGTGTTTTCGTTGACCATCAAACCTATGGAAACAGTGGATTTGCATGGCGTGACGTTGACGCGCTCGATGGTGCGCAAATTGCGGTAGCGAAGCTGGCCGAAGAGGGGCAGGCCAGTTCGATAGCCGATATACAGGCCGAGTAACCCTCCAAAAATTGCAGAGGCAGAATGATCAAGCGATTGGTGTGTCTGGCCGCATTGCTATTGGTGTGCTTTACGGCGAACGCCTCCCCGCCGCATTTCGGGCGGGCGCGGTTTTCGCTGCCCTTTCACTTGGGCGTCCGCCCGCACGTTCGCGACAAGCGTTTCTGGATTATGGCGGCGGTGCAGACGGCGGCAATGGTCGCGGACGTGGAAACCACCGAGCGCGGAATTCATGAGGGCCGGTTCGCCGAGGGAAATCCACTTTTCGGCGGCGGGAGGCCAGGGCGCGCGAAGCTTTATTCGATTCTAGGGGGCGCGGAAGTAGGGGAGCTCTGGGTGGAACATTACTTGAAGGCAAGCTCGGACGCGGACCCCGTCGAAGGCGAATGGAAATGGTGGGCCATTGCCGGCGCAAACACGGGATTCCACGCGACGGCGGCGATTCACAATACGATTTTGCTCTCGAATCCGCAGCCGCACGCGACACAGAGCATTCAGTAGGGCGAGCCCCAAGGCGCGGAAATTTCGTGCAGGATGTGCAGGAATTCCGGGCGTTTGTTCGGCCCCGGCCCGACGGCAGCGTAGGCCACATGAATCAGCGGCACATTCTTGCGCGTCGAATCGCGGACGAACGGAAACGGCGTGGGAGCGCCCACGGCCCAGAAAAAATCGGCTTGCGCGCCTTCTAAATTGTCCGGCAGATTGAAATGATTGACGATGGCGCGGGAAATGGGCGACTCTGCCTGCGCTTCAAAAACGTAGAACGTCAAATCGTTCGACTGAACCGATTCCATGGACGCGAGGTAAAACTGCTGCGCGTGCCCTCGCCAGTGTGTTGCGCCATTTGCACGGCTCATATTCAGCGAAGCGCTCAATTGGCTGGCGTAAAAATCGGCGAGCGTGGGCAAAAAAACGCAATTATACGAAATATCGAAATCAGGGCGCGATTGGTCTCCATCTTTTGAGCCGGAATCCATCTCGCCGGCCTTCGATTGGAAGGCGGCGGAGGCGCGGTCAAGACAATCGCGCGGGGGAGGAAAGAAAAAGTAGAAGAGATAATCGAGAAGCGCGGGAGTTGAATTTGTGGCGCCGTCAATGCGCGTGTCCAGCGCGGTTTCGTCGAGCCCCAGAAACGGATTATTCGAAACGCCCAGCTCCAACACGGAAGAGTCGCTCGGATTATCCCAGATGTGCATCTCGGAAAACGTCAAGGGCGGGGCGGAGGCGGCCAGTTTTGCGGGCGGCACCGGGCGCAAATTTGCTCGCGCCGACCACGCCAGCGGCAATGCGATCGAGAAGCCATTGGACAAAGTCAGGCGTTGCGTCGGCCGAAACGGGTTCCTGGCTTGATTTCCCGCCACAGTGCAAGCGGCGAAAGCACATGCCAGCAGAGCTAGAATTGCAAGTTTCTTCATTCGTGTCCTTGGGGCGTACACCGGCCTTTGTCGAGCGAACCGTTGCGCTGCCGATTATTGCGATGACGGCGCGAAGTTGCGCAAATCCGCGACGGCGCCCGCATCCAGTTTTTCGATTAACGCCGTCACCAAATCCACCATGTGATCAAAATCGCCGCGGTTGATGATTCCGTTGTGCGAATGCGTGTAGCGCGTTGGCACGACGAGGTTCACCGTCGGGACGCCGCCATTGCTTTTCTGTATCGCGGCGGAATCGTCGCCATATCCCGTAATCAAATCGTATTGCAGCGGAATGGAACGCGCCGCGGCAACGTTTTTCACCATCGCGACCAATTTGCGATTCGGCAATTCGCTGGCATCCCATAGAAAAACGCCCGGGCCGCCGCCCAGAACTTCCTGCGCCTCCTCGGGATTCACGCCCGGGACATCTTTGACAATTCCCACTTCGAGGGCGATGGCCACGTCCGGCTTGATCACCTCGGAAGCAGTGGTCGCGCCGCG
>JBOGNJ010000105.1:0-8744 GCA_050746905.1 Candidatus Acidiferrales bacterium | reverse complement strand
GCGCCCCAATTGTAAGTGGCGTCGAGATTCGAAGCGGTCAATGGAAAAGTGGCCTTGAGAGCGGCTTCGCGCGTCTTCCAGTCAATCGAATTCGCAAACTCAACGCGATTGCCAGCGTCTCCAGCGGAGAGACGAATCGTCTGCACAAATTTCGAGCCTTCGGCCTCGCGCTCGACGCGCAACGCAACGCGAACAGGGCCATTTTCGACGATGCTGATTTTCGCGGGGCCGCCGACGTAACCGCGCGGCGGCTTACTTTGATCTGACCAGTCCATGTTCCATGCAGGCCACTGCGATGGCTTTTCGGTTTGGAAGGCGAGGCGCGCAGGAGCGGAGAGCAGTTCGCGATTGAGTTTTTTGTCGAAGATGCTCGTCACGTCGCCATCGGAATTCACTCCAATCTTGTACCGCGCATTTTCAAGCGATGACTGCGTGACTTTCAGTTCCGAAGACATGTCGGAGTTTTTCTCTTCGGTCGGCTCAACGTGATAAACGGCAAACCCGAGTGACGGCACCTTTGCCAGAAACAACACTTTCATCGTGCTAGAACGACCCATCGAGGAATATTCTTCAACTTGCGAAGGCACCTCCGTTCCATCCGGCCCCACTACGCGCACGGCTCCTGTGGCGCTGCCGTCATCGAATCCAGCGTTCGCTTCCACCACATCTTGTCGTGCCACCGAGAGCGGATTGAAAACCACAATCGGAGCGCCTTTTCCTTGCGTGTCCAGTTGGGACGCCACTGCGCTCGTCGAGCTCTGCAAAACTTGCGCGAATTGATTCATGGCGATCACGTCGTCGTTCCAGGAATATTCGTATGACTTGGGAGTTGCCGTGCCTGCCATGATGTCGTGGAACTGGCCGCCGAGCACAAGACGCCACGCGTGGTTCAAACGATCAAGTGGATACGGACGCCCGCCAAGCCACGCGGCTGCAACCGAGGCCTCTTCCGCGGCGTGGGCAAGATTTTCGTTCTCGCGATTCCAGCGCTTGTGAACCGCTTCGGAGGTTAGAGATCCCGCCGAGTGGTTGGTCAGCTCCAAGTCGCCTTGGTAGCGCGGCAGGCTGGCGGTCAAATGCTCCGCGAGGATGTCTTTAAACATCTGATCCGCGTCCGATGAAATAATATGGAGCGGCCCCGTGCCCATGTGCACCTGCGGGGCGGACGACGGCGCAGGAGTGTTTTGATCCTCGTCATCTTCATTTCGCCTCTGTAAAGGCAGAGCGCCCATGCTTTTTGTGACCATCTCTTCGACCAGCCTCACCGAGTTTTCATCCGGCGAACCGCCGATGTCGCCGGTGCCGTAGTAGTGGTAATCCGCGAAAACGCCGCTTACCTTGCCGTCCAAATCAACGCGTTTGGGCCAGTCGATGAAACCGCGCACGCCAGGCGGCGCAGCGCTTTTGCTGAGGTCGTAACTGACGCCGCCGGAATAGCTTTCAGGATTTAGAGCGGCGATCACGCTGCGACCGTCGGGCCCTGTCCAAACTCCAACATTAAACGGCGTGCCAACGGGCGTTTGCTCAGGAGAATCCGGCCCGCCAACCGGGGCAGACGAACCCCACGTCAATTTTTGCGTGGAGAAGCCTTTAATTCCAGCCGCGGCGAGGATGCTGGGCAAATCCGCGGGGAAACCGAAGCAATCCGGCAGCATGTATTCTTCGCTGGCTTTGCCGAATTCGTGGCGAAAATATTCATTGCCATAGAGGACCTGACGGATGATGGATTCCGGCGAGGGCGAATTGACATCGTTCTCTTCCATCGACGAGCCCGCTGGGAACCATTGGCCCGTTGCGACGTAGTGTTTCAGCTTTGCATAATCGGCGGGATAATACTCCTTCATCATCATGTAGCGATTCGCGCCTGTCCAATTGAAAATGTAGTGGGGATATTTTTGGAAGAGAGCGAAGTTCTTGTGCATCGTGTCGGGAAGATATTCCGAGATCACCTGCGGATATTCCCAGCGCCACTGCGTATCCAGGTGGGCGTAGCCAACGAGGTAAAGCGTTGGCTGATGCTTGAGGTCCGGCGACTTGGAATTCTTGACACCTGTTTGCGCGCGCGCGGGAGTTGCTTTGGTCTGGGCCGTGGCAATTCCTTGGAGGCAGCACAGCGCCATGAGTGCGCCGATAATTAACGCGACAGACGGAATCGCGCGTCGAATAAGAGCTGCGGTGCCGAATGAAGTTTTCATTTGTGTCCACCCTGCTGCGAAGATGAAGTGCGCGCACGCATCTTCTCTGAATTGCCGCAAGGTGTAAATAGGTGGAATTGTTTCAAGGGGATCGCCATCCTGAGACACATGGGCAGATCCCGGTGTCTGGTGCAACCATTCGCCGCCAAAATTCGTCCCAAGAACTGAGCAGTTGCGACGCACTCAGCCGCGGGAGAATCGGACATGCGAAAAATGCTAATCGGCGTTTCGATGCTTTACTTGCTGTTATCGGCACCCGTAGGAATTGCGAAAAATCAGCCGAAGGACCAGCCGAAGCCCGTGAAACTCGTATTGTCTCCGGCATCGACAATCCCCACGGCCGATATTTTGAAGAACCTCCGCGTGAAATGTCCTAACGTCTCGATCACGCTGGACTCCACGAAATCGGACTACATGCTCGAAGCGGGAGGCTGGCCCGGCAATTACAAGTTCGCGCTGTTCAAGCCGGGAGGACAGGCGGTGTTTGGGACCACGACGCATATGCTGAGCAATGCCGTGAAAGACGTTTGCGGATACATTAAGAAGCAAAAGTAAAGAATTGGCCGCGCTCCGCGAGCCCGTACTTAGGTTTTGTGCGCTCCCTCTGACACAATCAGCCGCGCAGTGACGCAGTCGGGCGCATTATGCCAGAGATACACCCTTAACCTCCCGAAAGATGCCGCACCCGCCTGTCGCCACGGACTACAATCGCGGTGAAAACTGGGCTGATGCGTTGATGGACGAGCCACGCAAGCGTATATTGTCGGGGACGCGCAGAAGCAAATAGAGATTCCCGGCGAGAGCTAGGAGGGTTCCTTGGCGAAACGTTACGGTTATGTGGTGTGCTTTTTTTTGCTGGCGGCGCTGCCGCTAGTGGCGCAGGCTCCGGCCGTTTCGGAGATGTACGCGCAGATTCGCGCCGAAGAGACGAACAATTCCAAAATCATGTGGATCATCCATGAAGTCGCCGACGTCTACGGCCCGCGCCTGACAGGCACGCCCAACTTGAAGGCCGCGGACGATTGGGCTGTGCGAACCATGACTTCGTGGGGACTGAAGAACGCGCATCTGGAGTCGTGGACGTTTCAGCCGCCGAGCGCGGCTACGCCCGTCCCCGGCTGGGAAAACATGGAGCTCTCGGCAGAAGCTGTTGAGCCGTTCCACGGGCAATTAATGGTCGAGCCACTGGCCTGGACTCCCAGCACGCACGGCACGGTCACCGCAAAAGTCGTGATGCTGCTGCCACCGGGACTCACCGCAGTCGGCTTCGGTGGATTTGGCGGCAGGCCCGGCGGTGCTGCGCCAGCCGCGCCGACCTGGGCGCCTCCTCCGATGCCGCAGCCTCAAAAGGCAGAGCGGCCACAACAGCCCACGCAAGCGGAGCTCGACGCTTACCTGAATTCCATGAGAGACAAAGTTCGTGGCGCGATTGTGCTGGTTGGCAATCACGTGGAAGTGGCGGAAGACATGAATCCCGCGCCGCTTCGCCGCCCCGATGACGAATGGAAAGCGCGCTTCGATCCCAATAATCCGCAGCGCAATCCATTCGGAAATCGTCCTCAGCCGCCGGCGTTGGGGCCGGGACAACTTACGCGGCAGGAAGTTGCGAGAGCAGTTGACCAGTTCCTTGTCGACAATGGCGCGCTCGTGCGGATCAATGATGCGGGCCGGGCGCACGGCGTGATCGTCGCTCAGCAAAACAATACATACGATTGGTCGAGGGCTGTGCCGACGCTGGTGATGCGCAATGAGGACTACGGACGCATCTCGCGCATCCTTGCCGACGGCACGCCGGTGACGCTGCGCATCAATATTCAGAACAAAGAATATCCTGAGGGCACGACCGTCTATAACGCGATCGGCGAAATACCGGGAACCGACAAGAAGGACGAAATTGTGATGCTGGGAGGCCACTACGATTCGTGGCACGACGCGACAGGAGCCACCGATAACGGCATCGGCTCGTCGATGATGCTCGAGGCGGTGCGGATACTCGCGACACTTCACGTGAAGCCGCGGAGAACGATTCGCGTAGCGCTGTGGAGCGGCGAGGAAGAAGGCTTGCTGGGGTCTCTCGCGTACGTGAAGCAGCACTTTGGCAGCTTCGAAGATCCCACGCCCGAGTACGCCAAATTGGACGCGTACTTCAACATTGATTCCGGCACGGGAAAACCGCGCGGGGCGAGCGTCTTTGGTCCCGAAGATGCCGTAACGATGGTTCGCGATGCGCTGATGCCGTTTCAGAACTGGGGATTCACGGGCGTAAGCGCCAGCGCGAGCCGCGCGACGGGCGGAACCGACAGCACGTCATTCAACAACGCCGGATTGCCGGGCATCGGTTTAGCGCAGGACCCATTTGACTATGGCAGCTTCACCCATCACACGAATCTCGACACGTACGAGCGGATTTACGAGCAGGACGTGCGCGAAGGCGCGGTGGAAATCGCGTCGGCGGTGTACGCGGTTGCCATGGCTGACGAAATGGTGCCTCGTTACAAAGCCGCCGACATGCCGAAACCGGTGCCGGAGCCTGGTCCGGGTTCATTGGCCGTTCCCGCGCGACCTGCCACGCCGCGCGGAAACGGAGCATTGCACTAACAAGCACTGTGGGAAGATCACATGCGCAATTCTTCCAATGGGAAAGAGCTAGCGCGCGCCGGGACCGTCAGGATGGCGATACCAATCATGGTAGTGCTGGCCGTCACGGTCAACGCCGCGATCCGCGACTCCCATGTACAGGGGCCGTTCGATGCGGAAGGTCAGTACTGAGTCCCTAGGAATCCGGACTTCGCGGCCACGGACTTCTTCGCCCTGAATAGCTCCCACGAGGGCTCCCACTAAACTATCGTCGCGTCCCGATTCCTGTCGATTCGGTACCGCCCTAATTGCGTAGCGTTCGCCGTTCACGGTGATAGACTCGAGATCGATAATCAGGTCGTTGTCTCGCTCGACCCTTACCATCAGTTCGACGCGGGAGCCTCTGGGAATTGCGAGGCGACCGTTCTGTCCTCGTACATTCTGGGCCACCCTTCCGAAGTAAACTTGATCGTCTGCTCTGCGGCTGTCAATGGCATCACGCGTGCGCACGGGGATCACGGTACCGCGGTCGATTCGCGTCATGCGATCATGGTCGCGCCCTCGATCTTGGGCTGAAGCGGCCGGCATAATGGACAGACCCGCCAGGAGCAGAACCGCGCCCAGAAAGCTCACTGCGAGCCGCATTGCATCAGTTGTCTTGCATCGATAGGTCATTAGCATCTCCTTTGTTTTAACGCCGTCACAGTCCCGGTCGTTTGGGCTGGCCTCTTCACCTTGGGCCTTTGATGGCACACAACCTCGGGGCCTGCTTATAGCCTATCCGGCTATCGGCATCGCATCTATCGGCCAAAAGCTGTATTCGCCGGCGCGGGAAAAGGGTAAGGCACGGACAGGCCAACACTCGCACCTACAAATTGTTCGTGTTTTGTTTGTAGAGTGGTGCGCCCAAGGGGACGATTTCCGAACTTTTCTTGACGGTTTTGTGGCAGCTTTGCCACAGCTTGAGTTCCCTACTGGATTGAGTCTATTCGAGCGAATTCAAAACCCGCACCCTTTGCAAAAAACGCAAAGGATGCGGCACCCTCGCATCTAAGTCGAGCCATCACAAGACGCCGGTGTTCAGCGCGCCCGCAGCTTCAAACTGAGTTTTGGAAAAACGGAATTTGAGTCCGCCACCCGCCTGTATTCGCCGGGGCGGGAAAAGGGTAAGGCGCGGGGGGCGACGTTCGCACCTACAGATTGTTCGTGTTTTGTTTGTAAAGGTGGTGCGCCCTAGGGGACGATTTCCGAACTCTTGCAATTTGACCGCTGCGAGAATCAGGCGCTCATGTGCTTTCAGTGGGTTAACCAACAGCGCGCGCGCAGCCCTCTACAGCACCGGAGATTTTGTAAGTCTCTAATTTGCTTCCTCTGTGTCAGTTTTCGGGTTTTGGGTCACCGCCCCAGACCATCATAAAGTAGTGGCTGTGTAATCCGTGCCAGATGGAGTCGAAAGTGAGTTGCGCCTTGATAATTCAGTCTGAACTTATCGCAAGCGAAATTGGTACAAGCCGTCTGCTGCGGCCATAACACCTCGGTCCCAAGCCGTCAGGTAGACAGCAAATAGTGCAGCCGAGATTGGCGACTCGATTCTTTTCCAGGTTCGTCCAAGATCACCGGAGAGAAGAATCAAGACGGAGCGGCGTGAGTGAACTAAGTCGGCGCTTCCGACCGCAATTCCCGTCTGTCCGCGGAAGTGAATCCCTTCAACATTCATCTGCGAACCTGAACGCACCATTTCCCACGTTTCACCGGAGTCCACTGAGCGTGCGAGCCATCCTCTGGTTCCGGCGATGAAGTGAACATGTCGATTTAGCACGTAAAGGTCTGTAGGGTATCCTTTGAGTCGTACCACCCCGCTCCAATTAAGGCCACCGTCCAGAGTCCGATGGACCGTCGTGTCGAAACGATCGCGGGGCGCAGGAGAAATACGATGCGTCTCAATGAACCAGCCTAACTTCGCGTCGATGAATCTGATTCTTTTCGGCTCGCCACGCACCTTGAGAGGTACCCGATTCCAGTGAGTCCCGCCGTCCATCGTCAGGTGAACGGATATATGTGTCTTCCGACCGTCCATCTCACCGCAAAGGACCCATCCGTGCATGGGATCGGCAAAAAACAGGTCCAAGTGGATGATTCGATACTTCGTAGAGAAAAACCTGTATTTCTCTGTCCAACTTCGTCCGGCGTCCTCAGTGTAGAAACACCGAGCCTCGTGCGAGACGTAGGTAGCCAAGACCCAGCAACAGTTTGAATCGATTGGGTGGATCGCCACGGGGCCCAAGTATTGTTCGCGAAACGCAGAAGGATACCGATTCTGCCAACTATAGCCTCCGTCCCGTGTAAGCAGTATCTGCTCTCCGCCCAGCGCCCAGCCGACCTTCGGATTCGCGAAATTGACCACGCGCAATATCTGAATAGAATTGCGATTCTCTTCTGACTGGTCGTGAGGGGCCTCATATCGAGTAAACAGTTCGATCCCTCGGGCCCCTCGGTTATTCATGCAAAATCTTTCGTTGAACAAACTTTACCACTACCGCATTGGTAAAGCGCGTTTCCTGCTTTATCTCTAAACTTCTTATCGTCGCCCAAAGTATAGATATCACCATCATTAGCTTTCAGTTGAGATCCAGTCGGTAGGTTTTGGGCGGCCTTGTTTACATCTGTCACGACGATGCCACCAGACATCATGTCGTAGTGGCGGGTGGCGCATACATTGGAATCCCGCGAACACTCCTTCTAATATTGAAGCTCAGGCGCATACTACCACACCGGAATTCTCTGGAAACCTCTTCTGAAAATGTGAGGGTGCCGCATCCTTTGCGCCTTTTCCAAAGGGTGCGGATTTTTCTCGACGCGCGGTTCTCCTGAACAAGTCAAACGAGACAGGGCGTGCAGGGGTAAGAAAAAAGAAAAACTCGCCTACACAAATTTCAGGGTGAGTGGTGCGCCCAAGGGGACGATTTCCGAACTTTTCTCGGTGACTTCGTGGCAGCCTTGCCACAAATTGAATTCCCTGCCGGATTGGGCCTATAGGCTGTTCGGAAGTTCGAATTCGCACGGGAAGTTAACTGAGAACCCTCCGAATTCGCTAACACACGCCGCGAGAACACGTTAACCGAGAGCGCTCGCGCAGCGCTCTACAGCGCCGCAGATTTTCTAAGTCGCTGATTTGCTTCTGGTTCCCCTACAGCAACCAAAGTTGCTGTGCAGCACCCTTTTAGGGGTGACGTGTCCCCTACTACTCCCGGCGCGTCAGCGCCGTCCCTCCGGGCGCTCCCCGGCGCTGCACGTTAACCCCTGGAACCGGCGCTAAATTGCCTCGGCAGCAGTGCGGACGGCAAGCACACGGTCAGCTCAACGCCCTCAGTTGCTCAACATAACCGCGAAGGACATCCCGCCCTCGCTCGTTGCAGTATTCATTCGGATTGTCCGGGGGAAATTCCCGGCTCAGACCAGCACATCGTATTCGGATGTCTTCCAGATGCTTGTCCTCGAATGACATCCCCAGAGTAAAGCCATCCCAAGCCAGCGGATTACCCTTACCCTGAAGAAAGTTTTCCAAGATTCGAGCTACCTCTTCGTAGCTCAACTTATATTTTTTGACCCAAGGACTCATGTTTTGCCCGCTCCATCTGGGGAAAATTGCAAAATCCACCCTTTAGGGATACCAAAATGGAAGGTGGAAAGTGCCAGCGGGCCCGATCCGAAGTCCAATAGCATCTTTCACCCCATTCCAGTACCAGCCAAAACGAACAAATCCGCGATTGAAAGAGCCACCTTCAACTGCCCCGCCTCGACCAAATAGAGCGCCGTACTTCCCACCAACAGATGCGGCAGCCGTTGCGGGAAGTTGTCCCGCCTTTAGTTGAAATCTGAAGAGGAAGTAGCGGCTCTCGGCCCGGACTCGGATAGAGTCTGGGATGAGAACTCTTTTTGAGAGGAGAGCCGCTATGGCCAAGAAATATCAGA
>JBOGNJ010000104.1:0-2676 GCA_050746905.1 Candidatus Acidiferrales bacterium | reverse complement strand
GTTCCTTTTTCGAGAGCGAGTTGAGAGTCGAAAGAGGGAATGCAGATTCCTCGTTCCGCAGAATCTTCCGGAACGCAGAAGGCGCGTCGGATGCCGGCCGCATCCTCGCTCGGAATGACTAAGGGACAAGAGGTAGCGACAAATGAAATGGCTCAGTGAATTTGGGCGGCGAGTGGCGATGCTGGTGCGGCGCAAAACGTTTGACCGTGAGATGGATGAAGAAATGCGCGCGCATCTGGAACTGCGCGAAAAAGAAAATGCCGAGAACGGTTTCTCGCGCGAGGAGGCGTACATGGCCGCACGAAAGAAATTCGGGAATGCGCTGGCAATTCGCGAAGTCAGTCACGATTCCTGGGGATGGGCGTGGTTCGAACATCTGGGGCAGGATGTGCGCTTCGCGTTTCGCATGTTCGCCAAAAATCCCGGATTCACCGCCGTCGCCATTCTAACGCTCGCGCTCGGTATCGGCGCAAACGCCGCGATATTTTCCGTGGTTTACGGCGTGTTGCTGCAGCCGCTTCCCTATCAGAATGCTTCGCGGCTGATTGTGCTGAACGAGACGACGCCGAAGGTGGGCACGGTCAGCGTGTCGTATCCGAATTTTCTGGACTGGCGCGCGCAGAGCAGGGCGTTTTCGGAGATGGCCGCGGTGTACCAGGTGGGATTCAACCTGGCGGGCGTGAGTCAGCCGGAGAGCATCAGCGGCGACGCGGTGTCGCCGAAATTTCTTTCGATGTTGGGCGTGCGGCCGTTTCTGGGACGAGATTTTGCGCCGTCGGAAGAGAAAGCCGGCACGGCGCCAGTGGTGCTGCTGAGCTATTCGCTGTGGCAGTCGCATCTCGGCGGCGATCCAAATGCAATTGGCCGGACCATCTCGCTCGACGGGCGGAGCTTCACGATTATCGGCGTGCTGCCGGCGAATTATCGCGCGCTGGATAAGACCGACGTGCTGGAGCCGATCGGCGTGTGGGCGACAAACAATCCAACAGTCACCGATCGTGGCGATCGGGGCGACATGTCTGTGATCGGCAAGCTGGCGAAGGGCGTCACGGTCGCGCAGGCCACCGAAGAGATGGATGGCATCGCGGCGCGACTGGCGAAGGAATATCCGAGCAATGACGAGTTCAGCGTGGCGCTGCAGCCGATACGCAAAGCGTTCGTCGGCGATTCGCGGGCGGAGATTCTGGTGCTGTTTGGCGCGGTGATGTTTGTGCTGCTGATTGCGTGCGCGAACGTGGCCAATTTATTTTTGGTGCGGGGCGCGGCGAGAACCAAAGAAATCGCGCTACGAATTGCTTTCGGCGCGAGCCGCAACCGCATCGTGCGGCAGATGCTGACGGAGAGTTTCGTGCTGGCGCTGCTTGGCGGCTTTTTGGGGCTCGCTTTAGCTGTTGGCGGAATTCAGGGGCTCACGGCGCTGATTCCCATGGACGCGCTCGGCGGCGCTACCGTGGGCCTCAATGGCGCGGTTCTTTTGTTTGCCGGAGGCGTGGTGGTGCCGGCGGCGTTCATTTTCGGACTCGCGCCGGCGATGCATTCAACGAAGCCCGACGTGCAGTCGGAGTTGAAAGAAGGCGGGAGGACCACAAGCGCCGGGGCCGGCCAGAACAGATTGCGCGCGGCGCTGGCGATTGCGGAGATTTCGCTGGCGCTGGTTTTGCTGGTTGGCGCGGGGCTGATGATGCGGAGCCTGTACCGGCTGCTCTCGGTGGACCCGGGGCTGCGAACCGACCGCGTGCTGACAATGGAGATGGACTTGCGGACGCAGCAATACGCCAAGGATCCGGCAATTCTCAATTTCTGGCAGCAAGTGCTCGACAAAGTGCGCACGCTGCCGGGCGTTGAAGACGCAGCCGTGGGAAGCGTGGTTCCGTTCACGGGCGACCACAGCCGCGGCGATATCACCATCGAGGGCATGCCGCTGCCGCGGCCCGGGAGCTGGCCGCATCCGGATTATCACATCGTGAGTCCCGGGTACGCGAGCACGCTGGGCCTCACGCTTGTCCAAGGACGGACGTTCACAAGCGCGGACAACGAGACCGGGCAGCGAGTGGGGATGATTAACGAGAAGCTGGCGCGGGAGTTTTTTCCGCATGAAAATCCCATCGGCAAACGATTCATGTTTGGGCATCCGGATCCGTCCGGGAAAAAATTGTCAAAATGGATGACGATTGTGGGCGAGGTCGGCGACACAAAACTTTACGGACTGGCGAATCCGGCGCGGCTGGAAGTGTATCTCCCGTTCCGGCAAATGCCCGACAACGACATGGTTTTGCTGGTGAAGTCGGGGGTTGATCCGGCGGCGCTGATCCGGTCGATTCGCGGCGCGGTCGCGTCGATCGATAAGGACCAGCCGATTTTTGCCATTGCGACAATGAAGCAGCTCGTCAGCGATTCTGTTTCCGCACGGCGCATAACGCTCATTTTGCTCGGACTATTCAGCGCGCTGGCACTGGTGCTGGCGGCGATTGGGATTTACGGTGTGATTTCGTATTCCGTGGCGCAGCGGACGCATGAAATCGGAATTCGCATGGCGCTGGGGGCGCAGCGTGGCGATGTGCTGCGCATGATTCTGAGGCAAGGTGCGAAACTCGCGCTCGCGGGGGTCGCCATCGGACTGGTCGTGTCACTCGGCCTGACGCGATTGATGTCCAGCTTGCTTTTCTCCGTCAGCGC
>JBOGNJ010000103.1:0-16747 GCA_050746905.1 Candidatus Acidiferrales bacterium | reverse complement strand
CTTCATGGACCTGTTCGAAGAAATCGTGCGAATGCGCCGCGCCGGCCACCGCGGGGCGCTTGCGACCATCGTGCATACGAATGGCTCGATCCCGAGCTACGAAAGCTCGCGTATGCTGGTGCGCGAGGATGGCTCGATCGCGGGCACGGTCGGCGGCGGTTGCGTCGAAGCCGACGTGTGGGCGGCCGCGAAGGAAGTGATCCAGCAGGAAATGCCGCGCAAGATGACGTTCAGCCTCAACAACGAAGCGGCGTACGACGCGGGCTTGATTTGCGGAGGCACGCTGGAGATTTTCGTCGAGCCGATTCTGCCGCAGCCGAAATTGTATTTGTTCGGCGGAGGCCACGTCTCGACGGCTCTCGCGCGCGTCGCGAATCTCGCGGGTTTTTCCATCAGCGTGATTGACGACCGCGCAAGTTTCGCGAACACGGAACGCTTCCCGATGGCCGACGAAACGTTGACGAGTTACGAAGAGGCGTTCGAAAAGCTGAAGCCGAATGCGTCGTCGTACCTTGTGATTGTGACGCGCGGGCACAAAGACGACATGCGCGTCCTCGAATGGGCCGTCGGCACAGACGCGCGCTACATCGGCATGATTGGCAGCAAGCGAAAAGTGATTTCCGTGTACAAGGCTCTCGAAAAGCAAGGCATCACGATGGAGAAATTCGCGCGCGTCCACGCGCCCGTGGGCCTGGAGATTGGCGCGCTCTCGCCGGAGGAAATTGCCGTCAGCGTCACCGCGGAACTGATTGCCGTTCGCCGCAACGCCGCGCCGGGCGCTCCGCACAAAGCCGTGCGCCTCGACGAAATGCCCGCGCTGAAACACGTCTGAGGTGCTTGTGGTCGTTCAGATGGTGTGCCGGGACTTGTAAATTTCGGCAAAGCATTTTTGACTGTCATCCCGAGCCGCCATGCGGCGAGGGATCTGCATTTTGAAAATTCACAGCTTACAGCGGATTCCTCGTCGCGCGGCTCCTCGGAATGACATGCAGATGAGTCTTCGGACAAACTTTAGTGGCACGGCGACCACATGATTGTCGTCATTATTCTTTCGGCCCTTCGCAAAATTCGCTCAGGACCTAGAGCAACACGAGCATGATTGCCGTTGTGATACTTTCGGCGGGCGAATCGCGGCGCATGGGCCAGCCGAAAGCGTTGCTTCCCTTCCCTGAACACTTTTCCGCCGCACATTCGCAGCCGGCAACAACTGCAAAAACATTTCTGCAACATTTGATCGAAGTGACGCGCTATCCACGCGCGCCGATTTTGCGCCTCGTAGTCGGCGCGCACGCCGCAGAAATTCGCGCGCGCGTAGAATTGCCGGACGATGCCGTCGTCGTCAACCACGAATGGGAGAAAGGCCAGCTTTCGTCTCTGCAAGCCGCGATTCGCAGTTTGCCCGCCGGTGAAACGACAGGAATGCTCGTCTGTCTCGTCGACCATCCGCTGATCTCCGCGCGGCTCGTGCAAATTTTGCTCGAAACATTCGAGCGCCACAAAAATAAAATCGTGATTCCCACGTATCAGGGCAGGCGCGGCCATCCCGTGATTTTTCCGGCTGCTTTATATCCTGAACTGCTCGCTGCGCCCGAAAATGTTGGCGCAAGAGCCGTAGTGAGGGCCCACGGAGCGGATGTAATCGAAGTTCCGGTCAACGAAGAAGGCGTGGTGATGAATCTGAACGACCCCGCCACCCTCGAACGCGTCACGAAAAAATAGTCCAGCCCCGGAAGCAAATTCTCTAAGATAATTTGGCAAACAACGCCACAAGCGCATCGGAAGCGAGCTGCGCGCCGTGAAATGTAGCTTGCGGCAAACCGCCCAGCGCGTCGGAAATCTGCGCCGCCGTGACGCCCCACGCCTCGTTCAGTGATTTGCCCACGATAAGCTCCGTCAGCGCGGAAGCACACGCAAGCGCCGTGACGCATCCCTGCGCCTTGAACCGCACAGTGGAAATTTTCCCGTCAACCACGCGAACAGCCAGCCGAAGAATATCGCCGCAAACCGGATTCGTGACGTCAACAGCAGCGGTCGCGTCCGGCAGTTCGCCCGCATTGCGCGGATTCTTGAAATGTTCAAGCACGGCGGCGGAATACATCAGTACAAAGTTTACAGTCGAAACTCAAAAGTCGAAAGTGAAGTTACGCGCGTGCCGCTCGCACCCTTTCGATCAGCGCACGATCGACTTTCGACTATTCATACCGCAACGCGACCATCGGATCCGTGCGCATGGCGCGGCGCGCCGGGATGTAGCATGCCAGCATCGCGACAGCCAGCAACACCAGCGCTACGCCTGCGAACGTCAGCGGATCGGTCGCCGAGATGCCGAAGATCTGGCTCGACAGCGCGCGCGTGAGAACGAACGATGCTGCCAGCCCAATCGCGAGCCCCAAAAAGGCGAGCTTCGCCCCCTGGCGCAGCACCAGGCCAAAAACGTCGCGAGGCTCCGCGCCAAGCGCCATGCGAATGCCGATTTCGTGCGTGCGCTGGCGTGTGGTGTAGGCGAGAACGCCGTAAATGCCGATTCCTGCGAGAACGAGAGCGAGAACGCCAAATCCACCCACAAACACACCGCCCATCCGTTGGGTGACGGTATTGAGCTGAACGCGAGAATCGAGAGTGGTGGGATCGAAGAGGGGCAAGTCGGCGTCCAGCGAGTGCACGGCGTCTTGAACAGGAGCAACGAAGGCAAGCGGATCGCCCGCGGTGCGAACGTAGATGGCGATGTGGCGGTCATAATCCTGGAAAAGAGGCAGGTAAATGAACGGCTCCGGCTTCTGGCCAATATCCTCGTAATCGCTGTCTTGTGCAACGCCAACGACGGTCCACCATGTCCCGCCAGCCTTAAGTTTTTTGCCGATAGCATCCTGACGCGGCCAATAACGGTTCGCAAACGAGGCGTTCACAATGGCGACCTCCTGGGAACCCGAGATGTCAGCATCCGTAAATTCGCGACCGGAAACGAGAGGAGTCTGTAGTGTTCGCAGATAATTCGGGCCGACGTCAGCATATTCGACATCCATCGATTCGTGAGGCTGAGGAACGTAACCCTCCGCCTGAATGAAATAGGAGCTGCTGCCAAAACCGAGGGGAATCCAGTTGGCAATGGTGGCTGACTGGGCTCCCGGAATGGCCTGGAGCTTTTCGAGAAGCTGGCTGTCAAATTGAGTGCCAGACTTCTTGTCATAGCCCATTCCGGAAAGATCGTAGTTATCGAGCAAAACGTTGCGGGGATTGAAACCGGGATTGAACTGCTCCTTGGCGCGGACGCTGCGGATGAAAAGGCCCGCGCAAACGAGTAAGAGCAGGGACATGGAAATTTGGGCGACGACCAGGACGCTGGAAAGACGAGCTTTGTGAAGACCGCCAGACGTACTGCCGGCCTCTTCCTTTAGAACGTTCGCGGGTTGCAGACGAGACGAGCGGAGAGCAGGCAAGATACCGAAAATGACGCCGGTGAGAATCGAAATGACGAACGTCACGATCAGGACGGAACGATCGGCCGTAACAGTCATGGAAAGCGGGATTTCGGCGACGGGCGGGACGAAATCGCTGAGTGAACCGGCGGTCCATAATGTGAAGAGCATAGCGATGGCGCCGCCGCAAACAGCGAGGATCAAGCTTTCGGCGAGCAACTGGCGGACTAAGCGCCAACGTGTAGCACCAATGGACAGGCGGATGGCCATTTCACGCCGGCGCGAGACAGAACGAACGAGCAGAAGGTTGGCGACGTTGGCGCACGCGAGAAGGAGTACGACGCCCGATATAGCCAAAAGGAGGAAAAGGATTGTGTGCAGGTAATAGTTGGCGCCCCATGGCGCGCGCCACAACGGACTGGTGGTCATGCTGTAATCGCCGATGTGATAGTTGGGGAACTGTTTGACGTTCTGCTGCATGAGCCCGTTCAGGTCGGCCTGAGCCTGCTGTGCGGTCACGCTGGGCTTGAGGTGACCGATGCACATCAACCAATCGTCGCCGCGATTTTGGAGAAGATTTCCGCCGGTGTGGAAGACCGACTCCATGGCAACGGGAATCCATAGGTCGTAACTCAAACCGGTCTGTGTGCCGACAAAGGGCCGCGGTGCGATGCCGACGACCTGAAAAGGATGACGATCGATCTCGACTGTCTGGCCAATCACCGAGCGGTCGCCGCCGAAGCGCTTTTGCCAAAGGCGGTAGCTGATGACAACAACTGGCGCGCCGCCGGGCTTTGTTTCCTCGGACGGAAGAAAAAACCGTCCGAGAACCGGGCGAAGGCCGAGGCCGCTAAAATAGTTTGCCGAGACCAATATCCCCCAGACGCGCTCTGGCTTCGCTTGAGCGGTGAGGCTCATGGCAGTCGGCGAAGCGGCGATAAGGCTCGAGAGGGTGTGGGTGCGGTCGCGCAAATCAGCGTAGTCGGGATAAGAGACCGGGTTGGCGTTGCGCGTGCCGCCTGTCATAATTGCGACATATTGACTGGTATGCGTTACGCCGGGGATGGGGTTGAGCACCGTGGAATTAATCCAGCTGAAAATCGTCGAGTTCGCGCCGATGCCCAGCGCCAGCGTCAGGATGGCGATAATCGTGAATCCCGGCGATTTCATCAGGACTCGCGCACCGTAACGAATATCCTGCAGGAAAGTGCTCATCGGCTCTCCATTCCGCGCAAACTGAAGAAGCAGGGCAAAGCGGCGTCGAGCCGCCGCACTCCATAGGTTTTAGCGCGACCATCGGCCAAACCCGCTCTCTTTGGTCGCCCAGCTCCACTCGTAAATCGCACGTTTGCCTCCAAACCGCCATTCGATAAATACGGCATATAAAAGTAGTTGCAGACATGCTCTCCGTCCCGCATCGCTCGACTGTCCATTATTGGGACGAGCATGTCGCTGAAACGGACGAACCAAGCTCTGCGCTTATACTAGGCTCACGTCGTCAGTCCGGCGTGACTCGAAATTGCCCGGAACTTTTCGGCTTCGTACGCACTGAACCCGACAGGTTCGCTACGGTTAATTCCCTTGACTGTAGGCCGGCCCACAGAGTTTAATTTAACTCTGCCCACCCTTAGGCCCCCCGTGCATCTAAATTTTGTGGGGCATTTCGCTCTACTACTGACAGTCTCGGAAGGAGTCCACTCAAGATGAGAACGAAACTTTTCGCGATCGCTCCTGTTCTCGCTATCTTCGTAGCTCTCATGGCCGCATCACCCGCATTTGCGCAGGACGGGAAGCTCAAGATTAAGGTCAGCCCGAAACAGGCTTACGTGTTCGTGGACGGCAACGCAATAAACCATGGCGGACATACAATGAAGCTGCCCGCGGGCAAACATTCCGTGGCCGTTTATAACTACGGCTATACCGCGCAGACGCAGGACGTCGATATCACGGCCGGCAAAACGACGGACCTGAACGTCACGCTCCAGGCGAATGGCGGAGATGTTTCCGGGCCCTTCGGCGACATTGAAATCAAAGGCGACTCGCGCGCTGCTGTGCTGCTGAATGGCAAGACCCCGTCATACTTTGTCGGACACGTCGATGAGTTTAACTTCAACTGGGCATGGTGGCATCAGCGGTTGCTGGTTAAGCCCGGGACATATCAAATCGACGTCACGCACCATGGGCAAACCGTCTGGTCAGGACCTGTGACCGTGCAAGCCGGGCAGCGCGTCACTGTGGAATTGCACGGCGGAAAAAGCAAGACCAGGGATTGGAAGCAGGGCAGCACTCTGCCGCCTCAGCCACGATTCAGGGCCGGCTTGGTGAACACGACGGTCGCTGTTGCGCCGGTTTCAGGCACATTTTCAGCATCGCAAACGCAAATCAATTGCGGCGATTCTTCGCAGTTGACATGGAACTCGACGGACGCAGTGGACGTGAACATCAGTGAAGTCGGCGGCGTGGACAAGAGCGGCACCAAGACCGTCTCGCCGACGAAGACCACCACCTACAACTACACCGCAACGGGACCAGGCGGCAGCGTCACGCAAAGCGCTACAATCAACGTCAATATTCAACCGACCGCGACTCTGACTTTGAATCCGACCGACGTGAAGTATCACAAGATCGGCGACAAGGTGAAAGAGGACGGAACTTCGACCCTCACGTGGACTTCATCCAATGCCAGCAAAGTCACAATCGATCCCATCGGCGACGTCGCCACCAGCGGCAATCAAACAATCACCGCGACGCCGAAGCAACAGAACATCGGCCCAATCGATGAAACTCAACCGTACGCTCTGACCGCCACGAACGTCTGCGGCGGCTCAACGACGGCGACAGCCAGTCTCCACATCACCGGCTCGATTGAGCCGATGCCCGTGGTGACGCTCGAAAGCGTGTTCTACCCCACCGCGTATCCCGTTAAAGAGCATCCGGATCTGGGACTCGTGGGCAGCCAGCAGCAGTCGCTCGATCAGGTCGCGTCTACGTTCAAGAAATATTTGGACTACGACGACACGGCCAAGCTGACAGTCGTTGGGCACGCGGACGTTCGCGGCTCCTCTCCCTATAACGAAGCGCTCAGCCAGCGGCGTGCCGATCGCGTGAAGGACTATCTCGTTTCGCAGGGAATCTCCGCCGACAAGGTCGAGACGCGCGCGGAAGGCAAAGAACGCCAGCTCGACCAGTCGGAAGTAGACCAACTGCAACAGCAGAATCCCGCGAAGCCGGAAAAGTGGATGATGCGTCGCGTCAGGAATACGTGGCTCGCATACAATCGCCGCGTGGATATTATTCTTCAACCGACGGGTCAGGAATCCACGAAGTTCTATCCGGACGGCGCGTCCGACGCGAAAATCCTGTGGCAGTTGCCGAAGCCGAGCCTGACGAATGTGCGCAAAGCGGAAGGCCCCACTCAGCCCGCAGCGCAACAGCCACCACCACCGCAACCGCAACCGCAGCCACCGCAAGAGCAGCAATAGGCTCTCGCGCGCCGCGCGCATGCGCGGCGTGCCCGGTAGCGCAGAGTCTCGCGCATTTCGAGACTCTGCGGCTTCGTTTCTGTAGGGGCGGCTTTATGCCGCCCTCTTCGCCGCGCCCGGCCCGCATGACTTGACCGCCAATACGCAAGTCCCGGTCGAGAATCTTCGACCGCCGAATCCTCGGCTAACAGAATAAAAGGGCCTTGCCGTCAAAAAAACGGCGCAGGCCTTTTTTATTTTGCGTCACGTTTCCGCATATCTCGTGCACCTCTGCCACGCCGCTTGTTCACAATTGTTGTGACGCTTACAATAACTCCGGCCAATGAAATTTAGTCCTTCGACAAGACCCCATCGCATCATTTCTCTTGCGCCGAGCGTCACTTCGATCTTGGTGGCGATTGGCGCGCGGCGCCAACTCGTCGCCGTCAGCCGCTGGTGCAAGGAGGTCGCGGACGTTCGCGGCTTGCCCGAGCTCGGCGACTGTTGGGCCATCGACACGGCTCCGCTCTTGCAACTCCGGCCGACGCTGATTATCGGTTCCGTGCCATTCAAGACGGAAACTGTCGAGAAGATTCTCGCGTTGCCGGTTCCCTTCCTCGCATTGAATCCGCGTTCCCTTGCCGACGTCGAAGCCGATATTCGCGCACTCGGCGCGTTGGCGGGCGCACCCGCGCGCGCCACGGCGCTGATTCGCAACATGCGTAGCAGCTTCGCGCACATTCGCAAATTCGCCAAACGCGCAAAAGCTCGCCCGCGCGTTTATTGCGAGGCGTGGCCGAATCCGCGCATCAGTTCCCCGCCCTGGGTCGCTGAGTTGGTTGAAATCGCGGGCGGCGAAATGATCGTCCGCACAGGAGAAAGGGTTTCCGATGCCAACGTCGCGCGTGCGCGTCCCGACGTGATTGTCCTGGCATGGACCGCGACCGGCGCAAAATCAAGACTGGGACAGGCGCTCAAGAATCCGATATGGCAGGACGTTCCCGCAGTGCGCAACCATCGCGTCTTCGCCGTGCGCGATGAATTGCTGAACACGCCCGGCCCGCCGCTCGTGCGCGGCGCAGAAGAACTGCTGCGAATTCTGCATCCGCAACTAGCAGTCAAAGCAAAACGCCGCAAATCGAAAAGGGTGACGAAGGAACACGCAAGAATATGAAGTCCTTAACCGGAATTATCGATGGAAATTGAAAAGGGCAAAGTCCGCGCGCCGGAGATTGGCGCGACCTGGCTCAATTCGGAGCCGATCGAATTGCGCTCGCTGCGCGGCCGCGTGGTTCTCGTTGACTTCTGGGATTACACCTGCGTGAACTGCCTGCGCACTCTGCCCTATCTTGTCAAGTGGCACAAACGCTACGCCGAAAAGGGCCTCACGATCATCGGCGTCCACACGCCGGAATTTTCCTTTGCGGCCAATGAGAAATTCGTGCGCGCGGCCGTTGAACGTTTCGGAATTCACTATCCCATTGTGCTCGATAACGGCTATGCCATCTGGCACGCCTACGCAAATCGCTATTGGCCCGCAAAATATTTAATCGACGGCAATGGCTACATTCGTTTTTTTCATTTCGGCGAAGGCGATTACGGCGCGAGCGAGGAAGCGATTCAAACGCTGCTGCTTGAAATCAATCCGCGCGCCGAATTTCCCCCGCCCATGGCTCCCGTGCGCGACACCGACAAACCCGGCGCGGTCTGCTACCGCACCACACCTGAACTTTATTTGGGCCACAAACGCGGCAAGCTCGGAAACCCTTCCGGCTTTTTGCACGAAAACGAAAATCGCGCCGGCGATTACAAATTGCCCGACCAAGTGAACGCCGACACGGTTTATCTTTCCGGTCCGTGGGTCAGCCGTGACGAATCCGCGCGTTCCGCGCCCACACCCGAATCGCCTGCGTCCGTGATTTTGTATTACACAGGCAAAGAAGCCAATCTCGTGATGGCGCCGGAAGGCGAGCCGCAAATTCTCGAACTTTTGCACGAGGGCAATCCCCTGGCGGACGATGAAATGGGAGCCGACGTGGTTCGCGATGACGCGGGCCGGACGATCATCCATGTCGATTCGCCGCGAATGTACAACTTGGTGCGCAATCCGGGAATGAAGCAGCGGCTGCTGCAATTGATCTCGCGGCACACTGGCCTAGAATGCTACGCATTCACGTTTACCACCTGCATGGCTCAGGATGACCCGCCGTGGTGGCGCACCACATGATGCCGCGCCAATTTCTCCAGGAAATGCCGTGCTAGTCGTCGCGGCGGTAATTGTGCGCGATGGCCGCGTCCTCGCGTGCCGACGCAATCGCTCAGGTAAATTTCCGCTCAAATGGGAATTCCCCGGCGGCAAGGTGCAGCGCGGAGAATCGCCGCAAGCGGCGCTGATACGCGAATTGCGCGAGGAGTTGTCGGTGAGCGCGAGCGTCGGCGAGGAAATTTACCGCACCAGCCACAAATATCCGGAGATGCCTTCGCCGCTCGAATTGATATTTTTCGCCGCGATGATTGAATCGAGCGAAATCGACAATCGCGTGTTCGAAGCAATCGAATGGGTCGCGCCGCACAAATTGCCGGAGATGGATTTCCTCGACGCGGACCGCGAGTTCATTTCGAAGCTGGCAACCGGCGATATTCAGTTGCAGCGCGTAACAGGCGCGAAGCACAAACCCTCTTCGTAAAATGATTCCCGAATATTTCTGCTATCCTCTCCGCGTGCGACGCGCGCCAATCATCGCCTGTTTTTTATTTGTTGCCGGAGTGTGCGTCACGCTTGCCGCCCAGAATCCGCAACAGACGCCGCCCCAGAAACCTCCTCAGCCTCCCAATCAACAAACAGTTCCGCCTCCGCAGACTGCGCCAATGCAAATTCCCCCGCCGCAAGCACAAACGCCCCAGGCACTAGCCCCGCCTGTGCACACGCTGCGCATCGTCGTCCTCAACCCCGCACACGGAGGCGCGGACACAGGCGCGCGCGGTCCCAGCGGAGTTGCGGAAAAAGACCTCGTGCTCGAATTCGCGCAAATCGCCGCGGACGCTTTGCGCGCGCAGGGCTTCGAAGTGGTGATGACCCGGCGCGGCGACACGGACCCATCGTTTGACGATCGCGCCACAATCGCCAACGCGCAGACCGATGCGATTTTCATCAGTTTGCATATTGGCTCGTCCGGACCTCCGGGCACCGTGCGCACATACACATGTTTATTCCCGTCTACATCCGCTGCAGCGCCGCCAAGCTCGGCGGCAGCGATAGAGACTCAAAGCATCAGCACGGCGGCGAAACCATTCACCGCTCCGCCGGGATTTTTGCCGTGGAGAGAGGCGCAGGAGCCTTACGCCCAGCAGAGCCGCAAACTAGGCGACTTGCTTCAGGTTGAGCTTGCGCAAAAATTCAAAGGCTCGCCGGAAATCTCTTCCAGTATGCCTGTATATGAACTCCGCCCTGTTGCGGCGCCGGCCGTGGCCATCGAAATCTCGAATATCGCGGCTGACCCGCAACAGCTCGAGGCCATGGCGCCCGGTCTCGCCGACGAAATCGCTCGCGCGGTCGCGGCCTACAAGACGATTTATCCGCCCGGAGGCAAATAGTTGCCGCGAAACACCAAAATTACTGTGATCCTGCTGGTGGTAGCGGTGCTCGCCGGTTTGATCTACTTGCGCGTGCTGCACCAGCGTGTCGCGCGCCTGGCGCGCACGCAAACGACCGAAGAGCAGGAACGCCGCGAAGTGGTTGCGCCGCCCATTTCCACGCCAACGGACGTGGTTGCCAGCGCGCAACTTTTTTGGCTCTCAGCAGCGCGGTCCGATCAACTCTCGGCGGTCACTGTACAATTGCCCCTATCGGCCGATCCGGTAGAACGCGCGAAACAGCTCATCGGCGCGCTCATTGCCAGTCCCCCGACGCCCGCGCAACGAACGCTGCCTGTCGGCGCGACGCTGCTGAGTTTTTATATTCTGCCGGACGGTACGGCGGTCGCGGATTTCTCGGACGCGCTCGCATCCGAAATGCCTTCGGGAATCCTCAGCGAATGGATGGCCGTGAATTCCATTGTGCAAACGCTCGCGGCAAATATACCCGCGATCACGCGGCTGAAAATTCTGATTCACGGCCAGGAAGCGGAAACACTTGCGGGCCACATCGACACTTCCGGATTTTTCGATATGAAGACGCCGCCCGTCACGGCGCCGGCAACGTCCGCCGCGCCTGCGCCGCAACCAAAGCCGGCCGCGCCCGGCGGTTGACACTCGTTGCGACGAACGTCAAACTAATAAATGAAATAGTTCACAGGGAGGATTTGTGCGACCCGACGGACGCGCGGCGAACGAATTGCGGCCAGTCAAACTGACGCCGGACTTCGTCTCGACCGCGGAAGGAAGCGTGCTCATCGAGGCAGGTCGCACGCGCGTGGTCGCCACGGCCACCGTCGAAGACGGCGTGCCGCACTTTTTGCGCAATCAGGGCAAGGGATGGGTCACCAGCGAGTACGGAATGCTGCCGCGCGCCACCGACAAACGCACGCCGCGTGAAGCCGCGCGCGGAAAACAATCCGGGCGCACGCAGGAAA
Organism: Candidatus Acidiferrales bacterium; assembly: GCA_050746905.1. Lineage (GTDB taxonomy): Bacteria > Acidobacteriota > Terriglobia > Acidiferrales > UBA7541 > DAHUXN01. The sequence goes on along the minus strand of JBOGNJ010000103.1, from coordinate 5,299 downwards.
TCCAGCGGCTGATCGCTCGCGCGCTTCGCGCCGTCACGAACCTCGACGCTCTCGGCGAACGAACGGTGTGGATTGATTGCGACGTGATTGAAGCCGACGGCGGCACTCGCACGGCTTCGATTTCGGGCGCGTTTGTGGCCCTTGCGCTGGCCTTTGAGCGCATGAAGGCGGCGGGAATTTTGCGCGCCATTCCGCTGCACGATTCCGTGGCGGCCATCAGCGTGGGCATCGTGAAAGATGAATTGCTGCTCGACCTCGCCTACGAGGAAGACTCGCGCGCGCAGGTGGATATGAACGTGGTGATGACCGGCTCGGGAAAACTGGTCGAAGTGCAAGCCACGGCGGAAGGACGGCCCTTCACCGAGAACGAAATGCAGTCCCTTTTGCGCTTGGCCGCGACGGGAATACATCATTTGACTGAAGTGCAGCAGGAGCTGCTCCACATGGAATTCCGTGCCCGCGCGCGTTAGGTTGCTGCTCGCATCATCGAACGCGAACAAGCTCCGCGAGTATCGCTCCATGGCCGAGGGCCGTGCAATTGAGCTGGATTTAATGCCGCGCTTCCGCGAATTGCCCGCGTTCCCCGAAGACGCTCCCACATTCGCAGAAAATGCCGCGGGAAAAGCGATGCACTATGCCCGCTTGAGCGAGGAAATAGTTTTTGCGGACGATTCAGGGCTGGTAGTGCCCGCGCTGGCAGGCGCGCCCGGAGTTCATTCGGCGCGCTACGCCGGTCCAAAGGCAACCGATGCCGAACGCATCGCGAAACTGCTCAGCGAAATGCGCGGTTTGAGCGGCGATGCTCGCCGCGCGCGATTCGTTTGCGTGATTGCGGCGGCGCGAATGGGCAAAATGCTCGCGGTGATTTCCGATTCAGCGGAGGGCGTAATCACGAACGAGCCGCGCGGTCGCGACGGCTTCGGCTACGACCCGGTTTTCTTTTTTTCGGCGTGCGCGAAGACATTTGCGGAATTGTCCGAAGCGGAAAAAAATGAAGTGAGCCACCGCGGCAAGGCGTTTCGCAAATTGCTCGCGGATATTTCTCCGTGAAAACATCCTCGACCCGCATACATACTCGTTGAAACGCGGTAAATACCGTAATTCCTGTAGAATCCTCTCCCAAGAATTTGAATCTAACACCCAGTTGTAGAACGCGCGCTAAAGGAGTAAAAAGGAAGCTCCTGCCACGCCAGGAATCTCCCATGGCCACCCCCAAACTTGCGACGGAGTCTTTTTACCATTTGCAAGAGCGCATCGAGCAAGCGCGCGCGCAAACGGATTCGCTCTTTGCCTTGCTTCGACCTGATGCGATTTACGATCGCTCCATTCCCGAACGTCACCGCCTGATTTTTTATCTCGGGCATTTGGAATCTTTCGACTGGAATTTGCTCGGACGCGACACGTTTGGCCTTGCGAGCATACATGCGGCATTCGACAAGCTCTTCGCCTTCGGAATCGATCCGGTTGACGGCCAATTTCCGAGCGATCAACCGGCGGACTGGCCGGGCGTCGCGGAAATTCAGGCGTACAACCGGAACCTGCGCGAAACAATTGATGCCGCAGTACGCGCTCCTTCCAGCAGGCTTGCGGCGGAAGCCTCCGGCACATCTTTGGACACGCTGCTCAACGTCGCGATTGAGCATCGCCTGATGCACGCCGAGACGCTCGCTTACTTGCTGCACCAATTGCCGCTCGAGAAAAAAGCCGCGCAACGGATTTTATCGGCGCGGGCGCTGGAAGCGCCGGCGTCGCAAACTGTCGCGCCGCGGACGAGTGCCATTCCGGAAGGCGAAGCGACGCTGGGCATCCAACGCGACCGCGGTCAATTCGGCTGGGATAACGAATTCGAGGAGTTGAAAGTTGCGGTGCCGCAATTTAGCATCGGAGTCTTTCCCGTCACCAATGGCGAATACCTCCAATTTGTCCGCAGCGGCGGCTACGAAAACAAAGCGCATTGGAGCGCCGACGATTGGCAGTGGCTTACCACGCAGCGAATTTCGTGTCCACTTTTCTGGGAGCGCGCCAAAGCCGACAATCGCAGTGGGCGCGGTAATGATATTGGCGGTTGGAATTATCGCGGAATGTTCGCGCAAATTCCGCTGCCGCTCGACTGGCCGGTTTACGTGAGCCACGCGGAAGCATCGGCATACGCACGGTGGGCGAAGCGCGCCCTGCCCAGCGAAGCGCAATGGCATCGCGCCGCCTACGGCAACGTTTCCGGCGCGCAAGAAAGCGAACGTCTCTATCCCTGGGGCGCCTCCGCTCCAACCACCGATCGCGGCAATTTCGATTTTACTCACTGGGATCCAACGCCTGTCAACGCACATCCAGGCGGCCAAAGCGCCTTCGGCGTGCACGACCTGCTCGGCAACGGATGGGAATGGACGTCGACGCCGTTCGCGCCCTTCCCCGGCTTTAAGGCGTTTCCGTTTTATCCCGGATACTCGGCAAACTTTTTCGACGGCAAGCATTTCGTCATGAAGGGCGGCTCGCAGCGCACGGCCGCGTGCATGTTGCGGCGCTCGTTCCGCAACTGGTTTCAGCCGCATTACCCATACGTTTACGCGAAGTTCCGCACGGTGGAGGAATGATCCATGGCAACCGCGATGCGCATTCACACGCATGACGTCTCCGGGACTCCGGCGGGAGATTTGGCCGCGGACGTCCGCGACGGCCTGAGCAAAACGGGACAAAAGGAATTGCCGTCGAAATATTTGTACGACGAAGTAGGCTCGGCGCTCTTTGAAGTGATCTGCCTGCTGCCCGAATACGGCCTCTCGCGCGCCGGCGCCCGTTTGCTCAAACGTCACGCCGACGAAATGATTGACCGCCTGCCTTCGCCTGTTGCGGTCGCGGAACTGGGAAGCGGCAGCGGCACGAAGACGCGCTGGATACTCGAAGGGCTCTCCCGCCGCCAGCCCGTCACTTATTATCCCATCGATATTTCGCGCACTGCCCTTTCGCGCTGTTGGCAGGAACTGGGCCGAATCGATTCCGTCAGCGTCGTGGGATTCGAGCGCGCCTATCTCGACGGATTGCTCGACGTCGCTTCGCGCCGCAATGCGGGCGAACGTTTGCTGGTGCTCTTCCTCGGAAGCACTATCGGCAATTTCGACCGTCCCGCCGGAGAACAATTCTTGCGCGAAGTGCGGCACATCCTGCATCCCGGAGACGCGCTGCTTCTCTCAACCGATCTCGAGAAGTCCGTCAGCCAGTTGCTTCTCGCTTACGATGACCCGGCCGGCGTGACCGCTGCCTTCAATCGCAACCTCCTGGCGCGCATCAATCGTGAACTGTACGCGAATTTTGATTTAAAATATTTCAAGCATGAAGCGCGCTGGAACGATCGCGAGCGGCGAATCGAAATGCATTTGCGTTCCACTCGCTTGCAGACGGTTGACATACGCGGAGCCCAAGTCGAAATTGATTTCAGCGAGGGCGAAACGATCTGGACAGAAAGCTCGCACAAATATCATTGTGACGAAGCCGCCGGAATGGGCGAGCGCGCCGGCTTCCGTTGCGACGCGCAATGGGTGGACGCCGAGTGGCCCTTCGCGCAAAGCCTCTTCCTGGCCGCGTGAATTCCCTTGCTCGGTGGCTTAAACAAGAAGGAAACAATCATGGCAGCACGAAAAAAACCGGACTCGCTGGGGGAAACGAGTCCGGCCGTTTGAGGGAGCTAGAAATTCGATTGCGCGGCGCGCAGGCTTGATTAGCAGCCAAGCTGCCTCGCCAAGATCAAAAGTCTTAAGGCTTCGCGGTACGTTAAAATGGCCGCGGTGCTTTGCGCGGCCCAGAGCCACGGATGAACGTTCTCGGCAAACCAACTTGCCGGGCTGTGCGCTGCCTTCGCTTCGCTCGCCGGGTTATCGTTCCACGCGCTCATTTGTTTTCCTCTTTTACTTCGCCAGCTAGTGAACCACCGTGAATGGAGTATCGTGCTCCACGGCAACCACCATGGATTTGAAAACATCCACGTCCCAGTTGTCGGCAATTCGTAGCCGCAACACGTCGTTCGTTTCGCTCACCAGGCGTCCGCGCAATGGAACGCGCAGGTTGCCCGCGACCACTCGAAGAATCACCGGCTGCCCCATCCAGACTGCGTAGCCACCTTCCATTTGCTCGCCCTCCAGAACAGGTTTTGTATCCAACACGGGCAGTGTGAAGCGCGGAGCCGTTCCGGCAAATGGTACGCGGGACTCGAACCGCTGGGAGCAAAGTACTATACCGATATGGACCGCCTGGGCCCTCGGCGAAAAACTCGATTTTCTGCTATCGTGGGTTTGTAAAGCTTCGGTAAACCAACGGGATACGGGAAGGATAACCAGCGATGGCTGTTCCCTGGCGGGACTTAATCCACCAGCTTTATAACGTCCAAGGGCTGATTCAATGGGGCGGAACGCTGCTGGTCTGCGTCATCGTCTTTATAGAGACAGGATTGTTTGTGGGCTTTTTCCTGCCCGGCGATTCCCTGCTGGTGACGGCTGGCGTGTTTGCCGCAACGGGCCATCTGGGACTAGCCTGGCTGCTCCTGCCGGTTCCGCTCTGTGCCATTGCAGGCGACCAGCTCGGCTATTTCATCGGACGCAAGGCCGGCGTGAATCTCTACCGCCGCGAAGATTCGCGCTTCTTCAAGAAGAAGCACCTTGAACGCGCCAAAGCTTTCTATGAAAAACACGGTGGCAAGACGATCATCCTCGCGCGGTTCATTCCCGTCATCCGGACGTTTTGCCCTCCCGTGGCCGGCGCGGCGCGCATGCGCTATTCGCGGTACCTTACGTACGATATTTTCGGCGGCGTCCTGTGGGTCTACAGCATGGTGATGATTGGCTTCACTCTCGGCAAGAAAATCCCGAATGTCGATAAACAGATTCACTGGGTGATTGCGGGCGTGGTTTTTCTCTCCATTCTCCCGGGCATCATTCAGGCGTTGCGCGTGCGAAGGAAAGGCTCAACAGCAGGCACGGAGCGCGCCAAATCCACGGAAAGTTGAGAGGGCGATTGCGTGCACCCATTGTGCACGGTAATGCAGCGACGTGGCCGTTGTAGGGGCGGCCTGCCTGCCGCAGACAGGCTTTACGCCGCCATTCTTTTGTTGTTTTCTGGCTCGCCAGATCCCGCAAACCCGGCAAGACACCTTTTCCGAACCTCGAACAGGCGAAGCGGGAAGCCTAAAGCCTCCCGCTTTGTCGTTTTACTGAGGCCCACGCGGCGTCGATCACGAATCTTTTTGGCGTCGTGGGGTATCGCACCGCAAGAGCGGTGTGAGTGTGTTCAGTACGCTTGGTTGTCCGGTGGA
>JBOGNJ010000102.1:0-5389 GCA_050746905.1 Candidatus Acidiferrales bacterium | reverse complement strand
CCGGTACAGGCGGCACCACTTACAACGTTGAACTGCGTGGTATTTACGCCCGTGATGTTGGCGCGATTGAAGACGTTGAATGCTTCGGCGATGAACTGCAACTTATAGCGCTCCGTGATATTCACGTTGCGCGTGACGCGCGGGTCGAGCGAGACGAATGTCGGCGTGTAGAAAGTATCGCGGCCCAGACCGGGCGTGCGGTCCGTGTTGCGATTGCTGTCGCCGTTCAAATCGAATCCGAGGAAGCCGGAATAGGGCTGACCGGATGCCGCCGTGAAAATGCCGCTCAACTCCCATCCACCCAGCACTCCACGGGCGATCGACGAAGACAAGCCGCTCGCGTAATTCAGATTCCAGACGCCACTCAGCACGAAGCGGTGGCGCTGATCGTTATTGCCGGGACCTTTGTCGGCGCGAATGTTGAGCGGGTCGGAAACCATTTTCGTGTCGTCGGAAGACAAAGGCACAACGGAAGTTGCATCCGGTCCGTCGTCAATCACCTTGCCGAACGTATATCCCGCCGTCAATTGATAATTCTTCGCGAAGCGTTTGTTCAACTGAATGGTCATGCCGTTGTAATTCGAGTTTGCGTTGCTTTGGAATTCCTCGATGCGGGAAAAATCGGTAAAGGGCCTGACGGGACTTCCGAGGACCAGCCCTGTTTGCGGAAACTGATTGTACGTGAGCACGGTGCTTGTGCCCGCGAGTCCGATTTGCTGCTGAATCTCGGGACCTTGCAGGTTGATGTCGATTGTGCGCGTCAAGTGCGTTCCTTTCACGTGAAGGTACGTGATGGAAACGGCTGTGTCGGGATTGATCTCGTACTCCGCGCCAAGGCTGAACTGCTGCACGTTCGGCTCTTTGTAATCTTTCTGAAAGCCGAAAACGATCGGAGGGCTCGCGCTGCCTCCTGTGGGCGCGGCGCAACTCGGGGACGCCGTGGGCGCGCCGCACATGGTGTTTGGGTACATCGGAATCGAAGGACTTGAGGCGGGCGTGAACGTGAGCGTCGTAACGTTTAGCCCATTGTTGGACATGGCGGTGCCGACGGTGATCGCCGGCGTGCGGCCGTAGAAAATCCCATAACCGCCGCGCACCACCAGGCGATCACTTGCCAGCGGCGTCCACGCGAAGCCGAGCCGAGGGCCGAATTCGTCACGTTGATTGTGAATCTGATTGGTGATGACGCCCGCCGCGGCGAGTTGCGGATCAGGATTGAGCGTGGGCGGCTGCGCGATTTTGTCGAAGTCATAGCGCAGGCCGTAATTGAAAGTCAGATTGGGCCGGAAGCGCCACTCGTCCTGCCCGAAGCCTGAATATTCGGTAGCGTTGGGGCTTGTGGTGGGGCCCGTGGTTCCGGTACCCGCAAAGGCCTGCACGAACGTGTCATTGGCGTCGCCGCCGGTGAAGCAAGAGGAGCCGCCGCCGTTCAAATTGCAGCCAAGAGCCTCGAGGCTATTGAACGAATACTGGCCCGAGAAGTTCCCCGGGAAAAAATTAGCGATGCGGTCAATCATGACATGGGCGCCGGCCTTTATGGTGTGAGCGCCGTGGACCCACGAAATCGTGTCGTCGAATTCGCCGCGCTTGATATTTGTGAATCGCGGGCTGAAGAAGTTGCGCCCCGCCGTGAGAACTGTGACGCCGCCATTCCTCACCGTGACCTGGGGCAGGTCACTGTTGGCGAATCCCGGTTCGTTGTCGCGCGCGTAATTGAACTGGAATACGTTGACGAGCGTCGGGCGCAGCGTGGAAGTAAGAGTTGCCGTAAGCGTGTCCGAGGTAACGTCGGACGCTCCGGTATGCTCGAGGGAATTCTGCGCGCCGCCGCTTTCCAGATTCAATCCGGTGAAACGCTGCGCGTTGTATCGCGCGGAGAGCATTTCATTCGAGTTTAGATGCCAATCGACCTTGGCCAGATAAACGTTCTGGTTAAACGTGGAGTTCCAGGAATTCGCGCGGGCGGTCAGGTAGTTGATGGCCGTCGTCTGATTTGTCGTGCACACCACGCAAAATGGCGCACCGTTCAAGAAAACGAAATTGGCGACGGTGTTGCGCTGGCCGTCGTAATCGAAGAAGAAGAAAAGCTTATCTTTGACGATGGGACCGCCAAGGTCGCCGCCGAATTGATTAAAGTGATAGGGCTGCCGGGGCCTGCCCTTGGCGATTTGGATGGGATCGTTGGCGTTCATGGCACGGTCGCGATAAAACTCGAAAGCCGAGCCATGGAACGAATTCGTCCCGGATTTCGTCACCACATTAATCACCGCTCCGCCCGCGTTTCCCAGTTCCGCCGAATAATCGTTCGAGTTGACTTGGAATTCCTGCACGGCATCCTGGCTGAACTGGTAGGGCGCGCGACCGGAGCCGGTGCGGCCAAGCGTCTGACCGAAGAATGTGTTGTTGTTGTCCGAGCCATCAACCACGAGCGAATTCAACGTGCCGCGCTGGCCTGCAAAGCTGATGTCGCCGCCCCGTACGTCGGTCGTAACGCCCGGAGTCAACAGGACGAAGTTGATGAAGTTGCGTCCATTCACGGGAAGGTCGGCAATCGCGCGCTCATTTACCGTGGCGTTGACCTCGCTTTTCGTGGTTTCGACGATGGGGGCTCGGCCAGATACGGTAACCGTGGATTGCTGGCTCGCCAGCGGCATCGAGAGATTTAGCGTAATGCGGGAACCTACCGTCACAATGACGTCTTGCTGGGTGACCGTTGCGAATCCTGGCTTTTCCGCAACGACGGTGTACGTTCCCACCGGCACAACGAGAAACGTGTAGAGCCCGTCGGCGTCGCTGGTGGTCGTGAAGGTGATTCCGGTTTGCGTATTCGTGGCTTTTAAGTCGACGGCAGCAACAGCCGCGCCGGACTGATCATTGAGTGTACCTTGAATCGAACCCTGATTCGCACCCTGGCCGAAAGCCGCTTGCGCCAGCGTCAACGCTAGAAAGAGAATTGCCAACCGAACAAACAAATTTCGAATGCCCATCACGTCCCTCCAGGAGCCGGACCTTTAAGTCGCCGTGCGGGCTCCGCAAAGCCAAGGATAATACTCAAGAACGGGCCGGCAGGCAAATTACAGATTGTGTTTCATTCCTCACTACATGCTGACTGGCTGATGGATTCTCTGCGCGGCAGTCCCACAGATTTGAACGGCGCGCCGCGCGCTTCTGGCCTATTTACCCCTGGGCACAGGCAACCCCACGCTGCCGTGAGGGTTCTTTTCAATATGCTAGACTGGACAGATAAACCCGGAGGGCGTCCGGAGTAACGCACGTTCTATGGCTGAGTTTGTTTGCAAAGTGGGGGACACCACGGGACACGTCTTTCAGCAATTGGAGACTGCCCAGACGGAAGTAGAGGCTCGCCAAAAACTTGCGGACCGCGGATTCTACGTTTATGCGGTGCGCCCCAATCTGAGCGTGACGCGCGCCCTGAGCGGCTTTCGCGGAGGCCGCAAGCTACCTACGGGCGACTTCCTCATCTTCAATCAGCAATTTAACACGCTGATTAAGGCGGGTTTGCCGATTTTGAAGGCGCTCGATTTACTCGCGGATCGCGCGGCGCTCCCCAAGATGCGGCCATTTCTGAACGATGTGCGCCTGCGCGTGCGGGATGGCGAGCTGCTCTCGGATGCCTTTGAGGCCACGGGGGCATTTCCGACGGTTTACGTCACTTCGTTGCGCGCGGGCGAGAAGAGCGGCGACCTGTCCGGCGTGCTGGACGATTACATCGCTTATCAACGTGTCACCACGGGAATACGCAAGAAACTGATCGGCGTGTTGATATACCCGACGATTCTGATCGTGGTGGCCTCGTGCATTGTTTCGTACCTGGTGGCATACGTCATTCCCCAGTTCGCTAAGTTGTATAAGGATTTGGGCACGACGCTTCCGGTCCCGACGCAATTTTTGATTACGATTGTCGTGGGCTACCGAATTTGGCTGGTCGCATTTGCGGCAACCATCGTTTTCGGCGCGATTTTCCTGTTTTTGTGGTCGAAGACTGGCCGCGGCGGATTCGTGCTGGACAGGGTGAAGCTGAAAATGCCGGTTGTGGGCGATGTGTGGATCAAATTTCAGATGGCGCAATTTACGCGAACGCTCAGCACGCTCCTGCGCGGAGGTACACCCTTGGTAGCGGGATTGGAGACAGCGGCGAACGCGATGACCAGCCGTCTGGTTGCTGCATCCGTGCACGATGCCGCCAAGCAGGTGCGCGAAGGCGGCTCGCTTCACACGGCGTTGGCCGGCACGCACATGATTCCCGACCTCGCCCTCGATATGATCGAAGTCGGCGAGGCTTCCGGCGCGCTTGCGCCCATGCTCGGGAGCATTGCGCAATTTTATGAAGAGGAAACCAACCTGAAGACGGCTGCGCTCATCTCGATTATAGAGCCGGCCGTCCTCATCGTGATTGCCTCGCTCATCTTTTTCATCATGGTGGCGCTCTACCTGCCATTGTTTTCCCTTCAAGTGGGCGGCGCGGGATAAAAAGTTATGGCGACTACAAATCGAGATTTGCATCCTGAACCGGCCCGCGACGACGCGGCCGAACGCGAGCGTACACAGACGCTCGCGGAACGCTACCGTGTGCCTTTTATCGACATGACGCAGCAGAGAATCGACCCGGAATTGTTTCACTCCATTCCCGCGGAGCTGATGTTCCGCTACAACTTCGTGCCTCTCGAGGCTCACAACAATTCGCTGGTTGTCGTGGTTTCGGATCCCAGCCAGTTACTCGTTAACGACGAATTGTCTCTTCTGCTCGGCAAGAAACTGATTATCCGCGTCGCCACCGCCACGCAGATCGGCGATTTGCTGAAGCGCACGGAGCAATCGCAGCGCGTGCTCGATCAGGCGACGGAAGGATTCACGCTGCAGGTCGTCAGCGCGGAAGAGGGCGACGAAAACATTTCGATGGACAAGCTCACCAGCGACTCGGGAGTGAGCCCCGTCGTCCGCCTGGTGGACACCGTGATTTTCACGGCGCTCGAACGGCGCGCCAGCGACATCCATATCGAAACGCGCAACTCCGAAGTCGCGGTGAAATACCGCATTGACGGCGTGCTGCAATACGCGATGCAGCCGCTTGCGAAGGAATGGCATTCCACGATTCTCTCGCGCATCAAGGTGATGAGCGAGCTCGATATAGCCGAGCGTCGGGTCCCGCAGGATGGCCGTTTCCGCGTGCGTTACAAAGGCCGGTTCATCGACTTTCGCGTCTCCATCATGCCGTCGATTCACGGCGAAGATGCTGTGTTGCGCGTCCTCGACAAGGAAACGTTGAGCGAGAAATTCCGCACTCTGAACCTCGACGTCGTGGGATTTGCCGAAGAAGATGTACGCAAATTCCGGCGCTACATTCGCGAGCCGTACGGAATGGTGCTCG
>JBOGNJ010000101.1:0-14531 GCA_050746905.1 Candidatus Acidiferrales bacterium | reverse complement strand
TTGCCGGGCACGTGCGGCGCCGGCTGGGATGCGCGGATCAGAGTGTAAGGCCGCGTCTTGATGGTGTTGGTGAATGATTTCAAGTTTTCGGTGATGCTGGTCATGTTTGCGATGATTGCATCAATGTTGTCGCTATTGATGTTGAGCGTGCTGTTGAGCTGGTCGACGAGCGCGGAAGCGGACGTAAGGGTGGCGCGCATTTCCACGATCGCCTGGCGAAGATCCGGGCGGTTTTCCGTCAACGTGGCATCGACGTGCGATAGGGCGGTATTCGCCTGACTTATGGTCTTTTTGAAATCGTCCATCAGCGGGGTGAGTTTGGCGCTGGTGGCATTCAGATTATTGAGCGTGGAATGCAGCACGGGGCGATCTTCCGCGAGCATGCCGCGGACGTTTGCGAGGCTTGCGGCAATGTTCGCGCGATTTTGCGCGTCCAGAAGCCCGTTGACGCGTTTGATGGTCTCCTGCAATTCCGTGACGCGCGCGTTCAGGTTTTGCAGAAGCGCTGTTGCTTGCGGCGCGAGATCATTTATTTTGGTGGCGAGTTCGTCGAAACTGGCGTAGTTCACCGAAGCCAAAACCGCGCCGGGGCGCGCGCGCGGAGCGGCCGCGGTGCCGGGCACGATTCCGAGGAAATTTTCGCCGAGGGCCCCGAGGCTTGAAATTTTCGCTTTGCTGTCTGTTTTTATGGGAACTTCATCGCCCACACGGAACTTGATTTCCATGTGTGTGGGATCCTTCGGATCGCTGCGGACGGAGACGACGCGGCCCACCGGAGGTCCGCCGGCGTAACGCACTTCGGAGCCTGGAGCGAGGCCTCCGGCGTTCTTGAAATATGTAAGGTAAATTGGTTCCGCGCGGCCGAAAACTCCGGAAAGCGAGAAAAGGGTCACAATGAGCAGACCCGCCGCGGCAAGAACAAATATTCCGACGAACGCGCGCTCGCGTTTTGCCTGCAATGACGCCTCTCAAGTATCCGCGGAAAATCTTAATTTGGCGGTGAGCCCGCCAAGCCGGCGGAGTATACCACGACCCATCCCAAAATCGTTCGCGCTGAAAAATTCGAGGCCGCTGGAACAGACGCACCGGTAAAAGCGGCGCTATAGACGCAAATGCTCGGTGAGGCGGTCGACAAAATTTTCGTCTTCGGCAACGTCGGGCTCTGGAACGCGGTCGAGAAACTGGCGGACGCGAGGTTGCCGGCTTGATTTTAGTTCGTCCACGGTGCCGAGCGCGATGATGTTTCCCTTGTCGACCAGGATCATGCGGTCGGCGATGAGGAAGGCGCTGGCGAGCTCATGCGTGACAACGACGATGGTCATGCGGAAAGCCTTCTTCAATTTCAGAATCAGATCGTCGATGCCGGCGGCAATGATGGGGTCGAGGCCCGCAGAAGGCTCGTCGAAAAATAAAATCTCCGGGTCCATGGCGAGAGCGCGAGCGACTGCCGCGCGCTTTTTCATTCCGCCGCTGAGTTGCGCGGGAATGTAATCTTCATAACCGGAAAGGCCAACTTCTTCCAGTTTCAGCCGCACCATGACTTCGATTGTGGAGTCATCGAGCCGCGTGTGCTCGCGCAGGGGAAGCGCGACGTTTTCTCCGACGGTCATGGAGCCGAAAAGAGCGCCGCTCTGAAAGGAGACGCCGAGTTTTTTCCGGAGTTCGGCCATGTCGTGCGCGGAGATGCAGCACAGATTCTTGCCGCGAATCCAGATTTCGCCGCCCGAGGGTTTTTCGAGGCCCATGAGCGCTCGAAGAAGAGTGCTCTTTCCGGAGCCCGAACCGCCGAGAATAACCAGAGTCTCGCCGGCTTTCACATCGAAGGTGATGCCGTGGAGAACTTCGCGATCGCCGTAGCTCACGCGCAGATTGCGCACGCAAATCGCGACTCCGTCGTTAACTCGCGCGTCCGATTCGTTTTGGTCAGCCATAGCTATGCATGCGCTGCCGTAAGGTAAAAGAGCATGGTAAAAACCAAATCGACCAGCACCACCAGGAAAATGGATTTTACAACCGCCGATGTGGTCGAGCGGCCCACTTGCTCCGCGCCGAGACCCGTCGAAAGCCCTTCCTGGCAGCCCACGGCGGTGATCACCATGCCGAACATTATGCTTTTAATCAAGCCGGTAATGATGTCGCGAAAGACGAGGGCGCTGAGCGTTGTGTGAATGTAGGAGCCGAAAGTGAAGCCCGCTCCCGCGACGCCGAAAGCAGAGCCGCCGAGGACGCCCATGAAGTCAGCCCAGGTGGTGAGGCAGGGGAGCATCAAGGCCATGGCTAAGAATTTGGGCGCGACGAGGAAATGAACGGGATCGAGGGCCATGGTCTGAAGCGCGTCGATTTCTTCGTTCACTTTCATGGTGCCGATCTCGGCGGCGAAGGCGGAGCCGGAACGGCCGATGACGACAATGGCGGTCATGAGCGGGCCAAGTTCACGCGTCATGGAAACAGCGACAGCGTTGGCGACAAACTCCATGGCGCCGAACCTGCGAAGTTCATAGGCGGATTGAAGCGCGAGGATCGTCCCTATAAAAAAGGAAATGAGGGAAAGAATGGGAACGGCACCCACGCCGACAGCCATGGCTTGATGAACCGCGCGCTCGACGCGCAGGCGTTGGCCCTGGAAGGGCGCTATGACTACGGCGTGAAGTGAGCGGCCCGTGAGGATCGTGAGGTCGCCCAGGTAGGCGAGCCCGTCGATCGTCGCTTGACCGACTGTTTCGGTGACCGACATGAAAGAAATCTCAGGCCGTGACGCCGGAAGAAACCGGCTGAATGCCGCGGAGCGCCTCTTCTTCCGTGCCGTAGACTTCAAAGACTTTGATCAGGCGCGTCAACTCGAAAACTTCCCTGGCCACGCGGCTGAGTCCGAAGAGAGCAAGGCCGAGCTTTGTTTCCCTGGAAACTTTCAGAGCTTCGACAAGGCAGGCGACGCCTGCGCTGTCAATGTATCTCACATCAGTCAGGTTCACAATCACGCGAGGAACTTTTTGTACCTTCAGCAAATCCATGAGGATTTTGCGAAGGTCCGGAGAGTTGTAGAGCGTGATGTCACCGGCGATGTCGACAATTGTCGCAAGGCCAGCGGGGCGCGTTGTAATGTTCATCAATTTCTCCCACCGAGGACGATAAACAGAGCATACCCCGAGTTGGGCTGGGAGCAAAGCACTGAAACGCGGTTTTCAGGGTCGCAGGCCGCTATCACGCAGTTCCGTTCTGCGTTCGCCGCTTTCCATTCGCCGGAGGGCCCAGACGAGGAGGGATAAACGGTCGGTCACGCCGGTCTTTTGGTGCAGGTCGCGAAGCAAACGATAGAAGACGCCCGACGGCAGACGAAGCTCCGCGCAGACCTGCTTGTCGGTTTTCCCGCCGGCGAGGGCGCGAAGTATGACCGCTTCCTCGGCGGTGAGCGACGGATTGTGCCGGCGAAGTGGCGTGTGAACGTTGTTGGTGAGGGTGTTGGAGATGCTGTGATGATGATTGGTGCTGTCTGGCCGTGATTTGATGGCTGGTTTCATCGTTGTTCCCCCGATTTTTGCGCTGAGGCGCAGTTTTGAATGCAGGTAATCGAAGGGGACAACGAGAAAACCGTTGGAACGCGCTGCGTGGCGAACCGAGAAGCTGCCGCCGATGAATGATTGGTAATGGATACGAGGAAGGTCTAACTCGATAATTGCAGGCGTTCAAAACAAAAGACGCGGGGCTGTGCGAAAGTAAGCAATACAGCACTTGACTTTATTTGTGGCGGACATAGACTTCGGCGCGCTGATGCGAGGGATAGGATCGTAGCCGGGATCTCCCAGGATATCGAGGATAAGGACGGCGCGATTAACTTTCCGAAACCGTCATTCGGGCATCCGCGTCACTGATGATTCGGAAGCGGGATGAACAGCGGTACTGTTCCGCAAAGAAAAGAGGCGAAATGCGAATCTTGAATCTAGGATGCCGGGGGATCTTGCTGGCGCTAGTGGGTGTTGGATTGTGCGCAACGACCGGTGTTGCCCAGCGGCGGAATGCCGGCGCGGAGCAGGACCAGTTTCGATTCCGATTCGTTGGGCCGATTGTGGGCAATCGAGTCGCGGCGGTCGCGGGTGTCCCGGGAGATGAGAGCACGTATTACGCGGGAGCGGCGTCGGGCGGAGTGTGGAAGTCGACAGACGGAGGGAATCGCTGGGTGCCGGTATTTGACAAGGAGCCGGCCTCGGCGATCGGCGCGCTGGCGGTGGCGCCTTCGGACCCGGATGAGGTGTGGGCAGCGACGGGCGAAGCGTGGGCGATTCGCGATACGGATGTGATGGGCAATGGTGTTTATAAGTCCACTGATGCGGGAAAGACGTGGACGAACATGGGGTTGGGCGCGACGGGGCGAATTGGGCGCGTGGTGGTGAATCCGGCGGATCCGAATACGGTTTTCGTGTGCGCGCTTGGGCGCACGACGGGGCCTCAGCAGGAGCGCGGCGTTTACCGCACGACGGACGGCGGCAAAAATTGGGAACGCGTGTTGTTTGTGGACGAAAACACGGGTTGCTCAGGGCTGGCGATGGACCCGCACAATTCGCGCACGCTGTTTGCAGGGACGTGGCAAGTGGCGATGCATACGTGGGCCGAACTCAGCGGCGGACCGGGCAGCGGAGTATACGTGTCGCACGATGGCGGCACAAAGTGGACGCGCATTGAAGGGCACGGCTTGCCGAAGCCGCCCGTGGGGAAAATAGATGTTGCAGTTGCGCCGACGGATTCGAATCGCGTGTATGCGCTGATTCAGACGAAGGATCAGGGCTCTCTGTGGCGTTCGGATGATGGCGGGGAGAATTGGCACGCAGTGAGCTACGACCGGTCACTGACTGGGCGCGCAGGTTATTACATCCGCGTTGCGGTTTCGAGCGGGAACGAAGATGAGGTTTACGTGGCGAGCAGCGGATTCCACGAATCGGTGGACGGCGGCGAAACGTTTAAGGACGTTCCGTGGGGCGGCGACAATCACGATATCTGGATCGACCCGAAGAATCCGGATCATTTCGCGTTGACCAATGATGCTGGATTAATGATTACGACCGTGCACGGGCGCGGATTTCATCGCGTGACGCTGCCAATCGGGCAGATGTATCACGTCACCGTGGACAATCAGGTTCCGTATTACGTCTACAGCAACATGCAGGATGACGGAAATATGCGCGGGCCGAGTTTGGCGAGCGGTGGATATGGTTACGGGGGGCCGCAAGAAGTTGGATGGGATCATGGAATGGGCGGATGCGAGTCCGGCTGGACCGTGCCGGACGTCACGGATCCAAACATCGTGTGGGCGACTTGCTATGGCGATGAAGTGACGCGCTGGGATGCCAAGACGAAGATGGCGCGCTCGGTGAGTCCGTGGCTGCACACGCTGGATTCGCCGCCGAATGACACGAAGTATCGCTGCCATTGGACGCCACCGCTGGCGATTGACCCGTTCGATCACAACACTGTGTATTACGGCTGCCAGGTGATTTTCAAAACTTCGAACGGCGGACGGAGTTGGAGTGTCGCGAGCCCAGATCTTTCCACGCATGACCCGAGCCGGATCGTTTCGTCGGGCGGACTTGAAGGCGACAACCTGGGGCAATTTTATGGCGAAGTGGTGTTCGCGATTGCGCCGTCGCAAATTCAGAAGGGACTGATTTGGGCGGGAACGAACGATGGTCAAGTGTGGTACACGAAGGACGGCGGCGGGAATTGGACAAATGTGACGAAGAATATCGCCGGGCTTCCTGCGTGGGGAACGATTACGAGCATCCAGCCTTCGCATTTCGACGCGGGAACGGCGTACATCTCGGTGGATTTTCACCTGATGGATAATCGCGATCCCTTTATTTATAAGACGACGGATTTTGGACAGAGTTGGACGAAGATCAGCGACGGATTGCCAAAGGGAGAATTGGCGTACGTTCGCGTGATTGCCGAGGATCCGAACTGCAAGGGGCTTTTGTTCGCGGGTACTGGAAATGCGCTGCAGTATTCACTCGATGACGGCGGGCACTGGACGATGTTCGGCAAGGGTTTGCCGCATTCCACCGTTTCGTGGGCCGTGGTGCAGAAACAATTTCACGATCTCGTGGTGTCAACGTATGGGCGGGGGCTGTACATTCTGGATGACATTACGCCGCTCGAGCAGATGGCGAAAAACAACGCCGGGGAGCCGGTGAGGTTGTTCGAGCCACGCGCGGCCTATCGATTTGTCCGAGGCGGAAGCGCGCCGATCACGTACTCGTTGAAGACAGCGGTGAAAGCGAACGACAAGGACAAAGATGCAGACACGGGCGGCGCGAACGATACAGGGCAAGCTGCGGGGACGAGCCGGGACAGAGATAACGGTCCGGTGCAAATTGAGATTCTCGATGCAAATGGCAAGTTAGTCCGTAAACTGAAAGCGGCTCCCGGCAAAGCGGGAACAAATCGGGTGGAGTGGGACCTGCACTACGATGCGCCGCATCTGGTGGCGTTGCGAACGGCAGCTCCGGATAATTCTCACATTTGGGAGGAATCGCGGTTCCGCGGGAAGGATTCGCGGCCAATCACGCACTGGGGACTTGACCCGGCAGAGGTGGGGCCGATCGCTGCTCCGGGAAAGTACACGGTGAAGCTTACGGTAAACGGGAAGAGCTTCACGGAGCCGCTGACAATTTTGCGCGATCCGAATGTTTCGACCAGCGATGCGGAGATTGAAGCTTCCGTAAAAACGCTATTGCGCATACGCGACGACATCACCACTACTTCGGATATGGTGAACCAGATCGAGTGGATGCGGAGACAGCTTGGCGACGTGGAGTCGATGCTGAAGGATGAAAAGACCAAGGGGGAGCTGCTGAAATCCGTGAAAGCAATGGACGAGAAACTGCAGGGCGTGGAATTCAAGTTGATTGCGCGCGTAGAGGCGAACAGCGACGACAAGTATTTCGTGTCGGCTTACAAAGTGTATCTCAACCTGCTGTGGCTGAACGGCGAGGTGGGTTCGGGCGCAGGCGACGTGGCGGGCGGGGCGGCATTCGCGCCAACGGATACGGCTTTGAGTTTGTTGCAGATGATCGAGAAGAATTTGAACGTAGCGAAGGGCGAGTACCAGAATTTGATCAGTAGGGATATCCCTGCATTTAATCGTTCGCTCGCGGAGCATGGCGTGATTCCGGTTACGACGGTCGGTCCGGCAGCCGAGGCCGGCGGACTTAATTAACACCAGGAAGTTAAGGATCGCGGATTTTTAGGAGTGCGGAGAAAAGCAGATCCCTCGTCGCATTGCTCCTCGGAATGACAACTAAAGACCTTTTGACAAAGTCGTGTGTGGCTGCGAATTCGTTTGAGGCCTCGCCGCTCAGCGACCGAAACTAAGACGAACATATTTGCGGGGCTTCCTATTTTGCATTGCCCCAGATGTCGCCAACGGTGAAACCTTCGGGGAACGGGTCGTCGCTCTCAAGAACGTACTGCGAGAAGCTGGTGATCCATGCGCGTCCGCTGATGGTGGGAATCACGGCGGAATAAGGGCCAACGCGCGATTCGCCGATAAGGCGTCCGGTGAACGTGGTGCCGAGAATTCCTTCGTGAACGAAGTCCTGATGGAGTGGCAGCGCGCCCTTTGCGTGCAACGCGGCCATTTTTGCGCATGTGCCCGTGCCGCAGGGGGAACGGTCGAGCGCGCCGGTCCACGATGAGGGGCGATCCCAGTCGAGCTCGCCGGTGGAAACGATGACCGCGTTCTTGCGGTGAATTGCTGGATTTGATGAAGGCGCGGAAAGTTGCGCGATGGTGATTCCCGAAATGGCGGGATTTTCAGGATGCGCGACCGGAAGCTGCTGCTGCGCCGCCGCTTTAATCATTTCTCCGATGCGAACGATGTCGCGGCCTTCATCGGGAGTCAGACGAATTCCCAAAGACTCCGCGTCAGCGATAACGTAAAACATTCCTCCGTAGGCGACGTCTACCTTGACGGTGCCCAGTCCCTGCACTTCAATCGGCGCATCGAGATGAACGGCGAAGGATGGGACATTTTGAAATGTGACGCGAAGCACTTTTGAATTCTCGATTTCAGCTTCGACTTCGATGAGACCGGCGGGCGTGTCCAACTTCAGGCGCATGGTGCGGCTGCGAACGGGAATCATGCCGGTTTCGAGCAACACGGTGACGATGCAAATCGTGTTGGTGCCGGACATCGGCGGGTATTCAACCTGTTCCATGATGATGAAGCCGGCGTCCGCTTCGGGATGAGTCGGCGGAAGAATTAAATTGCAATTCGAGGCAGGGTAGCCACGGGGTTCGCGCAGCATCAGTTTGCGAAGGCCGTCGGCATGAGTCTCCAGGTAAACTTTTTTCTCGAACATTGTTTTGCCCGGCACGTCGGGAACACCGCCGACGATGACCCGTCCTGGCTCGCCGCAAGCGTGAGCATCGACCGCGGAAATCATCCGAGAGAATTGCACGAGGGCCTCCTAGCGGATTTTGGGATGCGAATGAAAGCCCAAACGTCTTGTATATAGTATATTCTAGCAGTATATTGCACCATTTCAGGTGCCGGGAGTCGTGTGTTCCAAAATATTGTATTTTTGGGATGAAACAAAGAGTTTATGCGAGAACAAGTTAGTCGCGTTCACGTAATCGATTCTCACACGGGCGGCGAGCCAACGCGAATCGTTGTTGGCGGCGGACCGAGGCTCGGCGGTGGATCGTTGTCCGCGCGACTGGCGCGATTTCGCGAGGAATTCGACTGGTTCCGGTCGGCGGTGGTGAACGAACCGAGAGGATCTGATGCGGTTGTGGGAGCTCTGTTGTGCGAACCGGAGAATCCGTCGTGCACGGCAGGCGTGATTTTTTTCAACAATGTCGGATATTTGGGGATGTGCGGTCACGGAACAATTGGTTTGCTTGTGACGTTGGCGCATCTCGGGCGGCTCAGGCCCGGCGAGCATCAGATCGAAACGCCGGTGGGAAAGGTAACAGCACGGCTGCACGAAACAGGCGAAGTGTCGGTGGACAATGTGGTGAGTTATCGCACCAGCGCTGAAATTCGGGTGGACGTGCCCGGACACGGTTTGGTCACGGGAGACGTGGCGTGGGGCGGGAACTGGTTTTTTCTGGTGAATGAGCACGGCATTGAAATTTCACTGGAGAATGTGGAGAGGCTGACGGAATTGACGTGGCAGATTCGCCAGGCCATTACGCGTGCGGGCATCAGAGGCAAGAATGGTGAGGAAATCGATCACATCGAGTTGTTTGGCCCTTCGAAGCTACCTGGTGTGAACAGCAAGAATTTTGTGTTGTGTCCGGGAAAGAGCTACGACCGTTCGCCGTGTGGAACAGGCACCTGCGCCAAGATGGCGTGTCTTTACGCGGACGGCAAATTGAAAGAGGGCGCAGTCTGGCGGCAAGAAAGCATTGTTGGGAGCGTCTTCGAAGGCAGCATCAAGGTTGGAGATGGGGTGGGCGATGGACAGGTGTACCCAACCATAAAAGGGTCGGCATACATTGATGCGGAAGGCGACCTGATACTGGATGAACGGGATCCGTTTCGCTTCGGAATTACGAAATGAGGGCGAGGGCCTATG
Organism: Candidatus Acidiferrales bacterium; assembly: GCA_050746905.1. Taxonomy (GTDB): domain Bacteria; phylum Acidobacteriota; class Terriglobia; order Acidiferrales; family UBA7541; genus DAHUXN01. Next base: position 4,959 of record JBOGNJ010000101.1, on the reverse strand, counting down.
ACGTGGTGATTATCGGCGCGGGGATCGTTGGCGCCGCGTGTGCGTGGGCTTGCGCGAACGAGGGATTGCGTGTTGCGGTGATCGAGGCGGACATTATTGGAGGAGGAGCAACCGGGGCGGGAATGGGGCACCTGGTGGTGATGGATGATTCCGAGGCGCAGTTCGCGCTGACTCGATATTCGCGCTCGTTGTGGCAGCAGGTAGCGCCGGAATTGCCGGAGGATGTGGAATTCGAATCGTGCGGAACGATTTGGGTCGCCGCGGACGAAGAGGAAATGGAAGCGGTCCGGCGAAAGAAGGAGTTTTATGAGGCGCGCGGTGTGCAGGCGGAGATGTTGGATGCGAACGCGCTGCGAGCGGCGGAGCCGAACCTGCGCGAAGGGTTAGTTGGCGGGTTGCGAGTGCCTGACGATGCAGTGATTTATGCGCCGTGCGCGGCGCGGTTTTTCATCGAGCGAGCGCAGTCACGTGGCGCGGAATTGTATCTTCCGCGCGTGGTGACGGAGATTACCTCCGAAGGAGTGCGGTTGAATGACGGCGCCACGATCGCAGCTCACCGGGTGGTGAACGCGGCGGGAACGTGGTCGCCCATGTTGACGCCAGGGATTGAAGTGAAGAAACGCAAAGGGCACCTGGTGATTACCGAACGATACGCCGGATTCGTGAAGCACCAGCTTGTGGAGCTTGGATACCTGAAGAGCGCGCATTCGATGACGACGGAGTCGGTGGCGTTCAATGTGCAACCGCGGCGGACAGGGCAGATGCTGATTGGGTCGTCGCGGCAATTCGACGTTGAGGGTAGGGACGTCGACGTGAATATCTTGAGGCGGATGCTGGGGCGGGCAGCGGAATTTTTGCCGGGAGTGGATCGATTGTCGGCGATTCGTGGTTGGACGGGATTTCGCGCGGCAACGCCGGACAAATTGCCGCTGATTGGTCCGTGCCTGGGGCGCGACAATTTATTTTTGGCCACGGGGCACGAAGGGCTGGGCATCACGACATCGTTGGGAACGGCACGGTTGCTTGTGGATCAATTGTTGCGGCGCACGCCGGAAATTCCCATCGCGCCGTATTTGCCTTCGCGCGTTCCGGAGGGCGTCCATGCCTAATGCATTTTCGGTGACGGTGAATGGCGCGCGCGTTGGCGTGACGGAAGATATGACGGCACTGGCGGCGATTCTTCTGAGCGGCACGACGACTCTGCGGCGCTCGGTGAGCGGCGAGGCCCGCGGTGCGCTGTGCGGCATGGGCGTGTGTTTCGAGTGCCGCGTGACGATCAACGGAGAGCGCCATTGCCGGAGTTGCCAGATAAGATGCGCGCACGGAATGGACATTCGAACGGATGATTAATTCGCGGCGAAGTTTCGACGTGCTTGTGGTGGGCGCGGGGCCCGCAGGAATCGCGGCGGCGTGCTGCTCTGCGCAAGCCCGCGTGCGCGTCGGTATTGTCGACAATAATTCGCGTCCGGGCGGGCAGATTTGGAGAGGTGAAACACAGGATTCGCATGATGCACAGGCGGGGAGTTGGCTTCGGAGACTGGCAAGTTCGCGCGCGGAAATTTTGCCTCCGATGGAAGTGTTCGCACAGCCCGGGACAGGAACACTGGCGGCGGAATCCGCGGACGGTGTGTGCGAGTTGCATTATAAGAAGCTGATTCTGTGCACGGGGGCGCGGGAGCGCTTCCTGCCGTTTCCGGGATGGACGCTGCCGAATGTGACGGGCGCGGGAGGATTGCAGGCGCTGGTGAAGTCGGGAATGGCAATCGAAGGCAAGAGAGTGGTGATCGCGGGAAGTGGGCCGCTGCTTTTGGCAGTGGCTGCACATTTGAGCGAGCACGGAGCCGATGTGCGCGTGATTGCGGAGCAGGCGCCGTGGTCACGCATGATTCGATTTGGCATGTCGCTGACGACTCGCGGTCAGAAGATCGCTCAGGCTTTTCAGTTGAAGAAGCAGCTTTCGCGGATTGCGTATCGAGCGGGATGTTGGGTGTCAGCCGCGGAGGGGAATGGCAAGGTCGAAAGCGTTACTCTGCGAACGGAACGGAAAACATGGAAAGAGTCTTGCGATTATCTGGCATGCGGGTTTCATTTGGTACCGAATACGGAGCTGGCATCGCTCCTCGGTTGCGAATTGCGCGGAGGATTTGTGCGAACCGATGATTTTCAGGAAAGCTCGGTTGCGGGAGTTTATTGCGCGGGCGAGCCGACAGGTGTCGGTGGAGTGGAGTTGTCAATTGCGGAGGGGCAGATCGCTGGATTCGCGGCGGCGGGGCAGCGCGAAAAGGCGCAGGAGTATTTTGGCGAGAGAAAAAGTCAACGCCGGTTTTCTGTAGCGCTGGAGCGCGCATTTGCGCTTCGAGATGAGTTGAGGACGTTGCCGAGCGCAGAGACAATCGTTTGCCGGTGCGAAGATGTGAGGTTCGGCCGGTTGCGAGGACAAGCATCCTGGCGCGCGGCAAAATTGCAGACGCGCTGCGGAATGGGACCGTGCCAGGGACGGATTTGCGGGCCCGCTGTGGAATTTTTGTTCGGGTGGAAAGCGGAGTCAGCGCGTCCGCCAATTTTTCCGGTGCCGGTTGAGAGCCTTTCCGTGACCGCATGCACTGAATGAACGTGGCAATACACAAGGAGCTTCAATGAACTGGACAGGAGTGATGCCGGCGATTACGACGTGCTTTGACCGCGACTACAAGATTGATCACAACTTCGTTGCGAATCATTGCCGCTGGCTTGTGGAGCACGGATGTACGGGAATCGTGCCGTTGGGCTCGCTCGGCGAAGGCGCGACGCTCGAGCACGCGGAGAAACTGGCAATCATTGACACCTGCGTGAAATCCGTGGGGCCGAAAGTGCCCGTGATGGCAGCGATATCTTCGCTACGAACCACGGAAGCGGTCGAATTGGCGAAGGCGGCGGCGGACAAGGGGTGCGCTGCAGTGATGATTTTGCCGCCGTACGTGTATCGCGGCGATTGGCGAGAAATGAAATCGCATGTGGTAGCGGTGCTGCGCGCGACGAAACTGCCGTGCATGCTTTACAACAATCCCGTGTCGTACGGAACGGATTTCTTGCCGGAGCAAATCGCCGAGCTGGCGAATGAGCACAAGAATCTCGAGTCAGTCAAGGAATCAAGCACAGACGTACGGCGGGTGACGGCGATCCGCGCGTTACTGGGAGACCGTATCGCGGTGTTCATGGGAGTCGACGATGCGATTGTCGAAGGCGTGCAAGCGGGCGCGGTTGGATGGATTGCGGGGCTTGTGAATGCGCTGCCGGAGGAATCCGTGGATTTGTTTCGCTTTGCCGCGGAAGGGAAAATCGAAGAGGCTTCAGCGATTTACAAATGGTTTTTGCCGCTGTTGCGGATGGACACGGTTCCGAAATTCGTGCAGTTGATCAAATTGGTGCAGCAAGAAGCGGGAATGGGGAATGCGCGAGTGCGTCCGCCGAGGCTGGAGCTCGAGGGCAAGGAACTAGATGAGGCAAGGGCGATTATCCGCGCCGCCCTGAAGACGCGGCCGGAAGCAATGCAGAGAAGGAAACCACTCGAGCATAGATATGGATATCGCGAGTAAAGGAGTTTGCGATGGGATTGACTGGCAGATCGATTTTGGGGAATGAATTGGGGAAAATAGGCGGCAAGATATTCCGCGCGATAAATCCTTCCACTGGACAGGAGCTTGATCCGAATTATTACTCTGCCGACGCGAAAGAAACAGACTCTGCCGCGCGGCTTGCCGCGAGCGCGTTCACTGAATACAGCGGAGCGTCTGGAAAGGCAAAAGGCGCGCTGCTGAGAAAAATTGCCGAGCAAATCGAGGGACTGGGCGAAAATTTGGTCGCGCGAGCCGTGCAGGAGACGGCTCTGCCGCCCGCGCGGATCAAAAATGAAACGGCGCGAACGTGTTTTCAGCTTCGACTTTTCGCGGAGGTGGTGGAAGAAGGATCGTGGGTCAACGCGCGAATTGACCGCGGTGATCCTGGGCGTAAGCCGATGCCGAAGCCGGACGTGCGTTCACTGTGGAGAGCGATTGGACCCGTAGCGGTTTTCTGCGCGAGTAATTTTCCGATTGCGTTTTCCGTGGCGGGCGGAGATACAGCGTCGGCGCTAGCGGCGGGGAATCCCGTGGTGGTGCGGGCGCACGCAGCGCATCCGGGCACGGCGGAGATGGTTGGGCAAGCGATCCAGCGCGCAGTGAAAGAGTCGGGCTTGCCTGAAGGAGTTTTCTCGCTGCTGTTCGACGCGGGAACAGAGGTTGGACTGGCGCTCGTCAATCATCCTGCTATCAAAGCGGTTGGGTTCACGGGGTCGAGGAATGGCGGGCGCGCGCTGATGGATGCGGCGGCAGCGCGTCTGGAACCGATTCCCGTATTCGCCGAAATGAGCAGCACCAATCCCATTTTCATTTTGCCCGGCGCGATGAAGGAAAGAGGCTCCGAGATCGCGAAGGGCGTGCACGCTTCCGTGACGCTGGGCGCTGGGCAGTTCTGCACGAAGCCGGGAGTTGTGGTGGTGGGAGATGACGCACCGGCGCGCGAATTTGCCGCGAGTGTGCGCGAGTTGATGAAGGCGAGCGGCGAATTCACACTGCTGACGGCACGAATCCATGAGGCTTATCGTGGTGGGGTCGACGCGAGAAGCAGGGAAGATAAAGTGCGGCAAGCGCCAGGCGCTGGTGAGGTTGCAACCGCGAGCGGTTTTCGAGTGGGTACAGCGCTTTTCGAAGCGGACGCGCCTGCTTTTTTGGAGAATGAAGGTTTACAATCCGAGATTTTCGGGCCTTCGACGTTAATCGTCCGCCATAATTCGTGCGACGAGCTTTTGGCAATTGCGCGAGGACTCGAAGGGCATTTGACGGCCACGCTGCACGGAACCGAGAACGATCTGCGCGAATTTGCGGACCTGATTGCAATACTGGAGAACAAAGTTGGAAGATTGATTTTCAATGGCTATCCGAC
>JBOGNJ010000100.1:0-4363 GCA_050746905.1 Candidatus Acidiferrales bacterium | reverse complement strand
CGCCGGCATAGCGTTTGTAGAGGCTTTCAATGTCCGCCATTTTTTATTGCCACACAGGTTACGCGTCAACCGTGGAAAGGTTACAGCGGAAAATTACGCCCTGGCGGGTGCATTCCGTCGCGGTTCTGGTAGTTTCTGCTTGTGGAGTGTGGCGACTGCCTGCCGCTTGCCCGCCGTGGCGGGCAGGCCTGGCTTGACGCCGCTTTCCTAACAAACGGCGAGGGGCCCATCCTTTGCTGCCTCTTGGTGCGGAGAGTCTCGCTGTTCGAGACTTTGAAGCTCTACGCTACTTTTGTTCAACCACCAAATTTGTGAAGGTAGCTTGGCCCGGCCCAGAGATCACGAATCCGACCCAGCCCTGACTGTATCTGCCATCGTGTACGGTTTTTATTCCTTGGCCGTCCACGAAAATCGAGATTTGATCTTTTAAATCCTGTACAGATAGTTCCGCCGCGGGCGCCGACGCAGACACGTTCTCAACCGTGGTCCAGGGAATAATATCCGTTTCCGTATAATAATCCAGGTAGTTAGAGAGAAAATCTCTTCGCACAAGGGCCACTGACAATTTCTTTTTTTTGACGATGCCGCTTAGGAGCAGCGCGTAATATCCCTTCGGATTCATCCGAAATAACAGGCCTGCGGCGGGGCGAGCGGCGTATGGGAACGGCGACCTGGCAACCTTCAGCTGGGCCGCCGGCACTACCTTCACGCCAATGGATGCTTGAAAATCGGTCCACCATGGTCCATAGGCGGCGACGACTTTCTCTCGAAACGCGAGGGGCGTTTCCGCTGGCGCAGTCTCATACCGACTGGACCCACCCATTGTCGATAGCACCGGAGAGTTCGAAAGCTCGTATCCATCGGACACGTAATGCGAATCCTCATGGATGGGCCAGCCGCTATGGCGGTTGGAGAAATTGTCGCGATAGATCATTCCGCCGGGGCCATACGTTACGTCGGCCTCATAGGGATAGGGGTGGAATTTGGGAGAGACAGTGCACGTGGCTTGATCGAAATGCACGAATTGCGAGGCGTCCTGCTGAGAGTCAACGAAATGGCGGGCGAGCACGTGCACGCCGCGGCGGTTTACCTTCACTTCGATTTTTCGCAATTTGGTAGCGCCTTTTTGCGGGTAATAAGCGAGCGTGTATTCCGATTGCAGCATATCGGAAACTGCCTTCAGAGCTTCTTCCAGACTGCTTTCGGAGTTGGTCCTAAAAGATTCCGCGGCAGACTCCTTCGTGAGGCGGTCAAAAACGACAACTGGATTATCGATATCGTGCCCGTTGATAAGCGTCAGTCTGGGTTCGCGAGCGCCCTGAAAACCGAACTCCGGTCTGCTTTGCAGGCCGACCATGAAAAGCTGTGCGCGAGATGAGCGCACGAGCCCAATCAATTGCTCGAGGTTAACGCGGCTATACTGGTCGACCCCGTCCGTGATAACAATTACAGCCTGACGCAGATTTTTTGAGGTGCGCAAATGACACAGCGCGGTGGCAATTGCGTCGTATAGAGCGGATCCATGGCTAGGAGCGCGGGCTAATGAAACGCCAGAGGGATTCAGGAGTTGCGCGCGCGTGAGGTGCTGGAAGGGTCCCATCTGGTCGGTGAAATCCATTGCGGCAATGTCGTCCCCGGGGCGTGCGGTGCGCATGAATTGGGCGGCAATTTCCTGCCCCGAGCCCAGATGTCCGCTGAAATTCACTGTACTGGACGAATCGACGAGAATGGCGATGTCGACCGGACCGTTGCCGGCGTCAAAAAAGGCGATTTTTTGACGTCGGCCATTTTCGAGAACGTTAAAATTCTTTGCCGAAAGCCCCCGCACATCGTTTCCCTTTGAGTCCTTCACCCGCACGTCGACGGTCTGGAGATCGACCTCAATGCGCAGGATAGGAACGTGCGATTGTGCTTCAGTAATCGCGCCGCGGAAAAGAGCGATGCTGTGGAAGAGATGCCCAGGCCACGGGAAGATACAGACGGTCACGACGACGAAAAACAAAGTCACGAACGCTCTGGGGAAGGACGGAATATGCCACGGACCGAACTTCATGAAGTTGCCCTTGGAATCCCTAATGGCTGAGCATAATGTCGAGAACCGGAGAATGCAACAGCACGAGCGGTTCTCCACGTTATGCAGCTCAAACGCAAAGGCACTTCATGCCCGTCAACAGCAGCGCGTCACAGGCCCAAAATCGCCACCAACTCGCGCACCGACGTTGCCGACTTCTCCAGCGCCCCGCGCTCCTCCGGCAGCAGCTTGATCTCGATAATCTGCTCGATGCCGCGCGCGCCCAACTTGCACGGCACGCCGACGAATAGTCCCTTAATCCCGTACTCGCCCTCCAAATACGCGGCGCACGGCATGATTTTTTTCTTGTCCATCAAGATCGCCTCGCACATCGCAAAAGCCGCCGCCGACGGCGCGTAATACGCCGAGCCTGTCTTCAAATAATTCACGATTTCGCCGCCGCCCTTGCGCGTGCGCTGCACAATCGCGTCGACGCGCTCCTTCGGCAACAAATCCGGCAGCGGAATCCCCGCCACCGTCGAATAACGCGGCAGTGGCACCATGTCGTCGCCATGCCCGCCCAGCACGAAGCACGAAATATTCTCGACCGACACGTTCAATTCCATCGACACGAACGCCGCCATCCGCGCCGAATCCAGCACGCCCGCCATTCCCATCACGCGCTGCTTCGGAAAGCCGCTGATTTTGAACGCCGCCTGCGTCATCGCGTCCAGCGGATTCGTCACCGTAATCAAAATGGCCTCGGGCGAAAGTTTCACAATCGGCTCGATCACGCCTCTAATCACATCGTAGTTCGCCTTCAACAAATCGTCGCGGCTCATTCCCGCCTTGCGCGGAAACCCCGCGGTGATTACCACGATGTCGCTGTTCGCCGTCGCTTTGTAGTCTCCCGTGCCGGTCGAAATTCCCTCCGCGCGCACGCTTGACCCGGAAATCGACGCGGACTCCAGCATGTCCAGCGCTTTGCCCGTCGGCACGCCTTCCAGAATGTCCGTCAGCACCACGTCCGTCAGCCCCGAATCGACCAGCCGCTGCGCCGTCGTCGAGCCTACGAATCCGCCGCCCACCACCGTCACTTTTTTCCTCATCAAAGCGCTCCTGGAAATAATGAATAATCAAAATCAAATCGCTTTACGCGAAACACAAAAGTGTAAATGTTAGCTCGCCGCGTGGAAAGCCAACATTATGTCGCACTTTTCCTAGTGGCCGATGACATCGCGAGAATCCGCGCGCACTATTGTCGGACGTCGAGGCGCAAAATGCACCCGTTAGTGTAAAAGATTCGTACATTTAGCCCAGGCTGAATGATTCGATGAGGATAAGCGTTGTTAAAGCACGTATCGCTGATGACGTTGTATGAGAAAGTTGTGCCGTTAACAGAAAAGGATTCAGTCTCAGGGCCAGGAGTGCGCATGGGCCGGAAATTCTCCACGCGTCCTTCGACGACCAAGTAGTTTCCGTTCACGTACGCGTGTCGGAACTTCATATAAATCGAAACGGTGCTCATACTGACAAGAAACAGCAAAAAAAGACTGAAGATGATGAAGAATGCCCCTACAACCTGTCGAATCTGTTTCCCTCCAGAGAATCGAATGAGCGCGAGGCCAACTGCAATGGGCAGGGCGAAGAAAAATATGTCAACCCACGGAAAAGAATGCAATCCGATAACAAAAACTGTGTGGTACTGGGCCATCATCTCCCTCAGATAATCACCACGCAGCTGCGCATCAATCAAGGATAGCCCGGTGCCCCATTCTGAGCGCTCTTTTCACTTTCTCTCAAACGCGAACTTTCGACCGTCGACTAGGAGCTTTCGACTGCCGCCTTCGCGGCCATATTCTCAATAATCACCGAGCCGAATTCCGACGTCTTCAGCTTCGTCGCGCCCTGCATCATCCGCTCCAAATCATAGGTGACGCGTTTCTGCTGAATCGCGCGCTCGATGCCCGATTCGATCAGTCGCGCGGCTTCGTTCCATCCGATGAATTCGAACATCATCGCGCCGCTCAGCATCACCGAGGCGGGATTAATCACATCCTTGTCCGCGTATTTCGGAGCCGTCCCGTGCGTCGCCTCGAAAACTCCAAAGCCGTCGCCGATATTCGCTCCCGGAGCCATCCCCAGCCCACCCACCTGCGCCGCGCACGCATCCGACAAATAATCGCCGTTCAAATTCGGCGCCGCGAACACTTGATATTCGTCCGCGCGCGTCAGAATCTGCTGGAACACGGAATCCGCGATGCGATCGTTCACCAGGATTTTCTTTTTCCACGCGCCGCGCCCGTGCGTCGCATAAATCGCGTCGAGCGTCGCCTTCACTTCTTCCGCCAC
>JBOGNJ010000099.1:0-14562 GCA_050746905.1 Candidatus Acidiferrales bacterium | reverse complement strand
TGCGTTTCCGTTTCAAGTTGCCGCCGCCCCGTCCGCGTGAGCTGATAATATTTCGCGCGCCGGTTGTTCTCCGATTCGCCCCACGATGCGCTCAACCACCCCTCTTCTTCCATGCGGTGCAGCGCGGGGAACAGCGATCCCGGCTTGACCTGGAATGTTCCCTTCGTGATCTGCTCGATGCGCCGTGAAATTCCCAACCCGTGCATCTCGCCGAGCGCCAGCGCCTTCATGATCAGCATATCGAGCGTTCCTTGCAGCAGTTCCATTTGCACCCGCGTCATTCTTCGTCTCCTATAGACATTCTGTAGCGCAAGAGCTTAATCTTGTTCCTATCGAATGTCAATACGTAGGCCTAGGCGGAAAAGTTCCCGGGAATCCAAACGAACAAACAGAAATTCCTGAATAGCGAATAGCAGAGGAGGGAATTGCCTGGTCTATCGCTTGGTCATCAGACGATTGGCTTCGGCGAACGGCATGGCCTCTCCGAACAGGGCGGTGAAATCAGCATTGTCGCGAAGCCGTTTCGCGATCCGCGAAACCGCTGCCATTGTCACACGCATCGCTCCGCCGCCGATGGTCACGCGTGCCACGCCCATTTTTTCGAGAGCGGGCACGGGAGGTGCGCCCGCGACGCCCAAAATGTTCAGGGGCCCGTGCACGCCGCGCGCCAATTGCTCGATCGTCGCCGCGTCTTTCACGCCGGGGGCAAACAGCGATGCCGCCCCCGCCTCACGATACATGTTTAATCTCTCGATTGTCCGTGCCGCGCGCGTCGCGGGATCGCCAATCTCTTCCAGATAAACATCCGTGCGCGCGTTCAACACGAGCTGAACGCCGATTTTCTTCGCGGTCTCAATCATCGCACGAATTTTTTCCTGTTGAATTTTCACTTCAAACAGCTCGCCCGATCCTTCGCCGATTGCATCCTCCAGATTCAATCCCACGGCGCCCGCCTCGATCACGCCGCGAGCAGTCGCGGCCATATCCGCAGCACTCTTGCCGTATCCAGCTTCCATGTCCGCCGTCACCGGCACGGAAACCGCGCGAACGATCCGCGCTACCACTTCGAGCATTTCGTCGCGGCCAATTATTTGCCCATCGGGATATCCGAGTGAGTTCGCGATGCCGGAGCTGGTCGTGGCAACGGCAGGGAATCCGGCTTCCTCGAAAATGCGCGCGCTCGCCACGTCCCACGCGTTGGGAAGCAGCAGAATGCGCGGGCCGTGATGCAGCGAGAGAAAAAGCTTGGCCTTTTCAGCTTGGGCGAAGGAGGACATCTATGTTTGAACTCCCGATTGGTCGAATAGCAGGCCGCCGCAAACAAGCAACAATGCGGCTGCGCCGATTATTTCGTTGGCTACGAAAAATCCCATCATGCTGGCGCCGGCCGTTGCCTCCAGCAGCACCGCCAGACCGCAGAAGAGAACAAGTATTTTGCGCAATCTCGTTTGGGTGAGGCCAGCCAGCAACGCGACAATCGCAGTTACAACCCAGTGCCACGCGAGAGAGAGAAAAACGACCCGGAAGGCTACTTGCAGGCGAGGGTCCAAGTTCGAAGCGTTCAATGCCGGAAAACCGACTTCGTATCCGCCAACGCAATGGAGCGCCGCGTTTGCGAACAGCACCAAACAGCCCGAGATGAGGAAACCGCGCGCAGCCTTGTTGCGGCCGTTCATCGAAACCTCCCAAGGCGTGTAGTCTGAGCGGGCGTATCTTAAGAAATTTCCAAGCGAGTCGCTATTTTTCTTTTTCGATGGAATGCGCTCCGACCGTTTCGTCCGGAACGTCGCCCGGCCGGCCCTTCACGCGATCGTACACGGTGTAGCTGCACGTCGAACCCAGCGCCTCGTTGTAATATGTGTGCACGCCAAGAGCCGAGCGCAACTCTTCGTTGAATTTCCGCAGGTCCGCGAGTTCGCTGACGATGGCCGGCAGCTTGCGACCGTCCTTGGTGATCAGGAATTTTTGATAGCCGGCGTCCCACAGTTGCGTGAATTGCCCCATCTTCATGATGGCGGGCAACTCCGTCATCTGATACGCGCCGTCGGGCGACTTGCGGAACTCCGCGCCGCAATTGTATTTTTCAATGCGCGCGACGCCGCCGGAGGCTCGCACCGTGAATCCGAATTGCGGCAGTGACGATTCGATTTGTTTCGCGGGAAATTTCGCGTTCACATACCACATAGGTCCACCAGAGTAAGGATTTCAGGGCGGAATTGTAAAGCAAAAATTGCGCGGCGGCGGTTTCTCGGAATTGAAACAAACACAGCTCGATTGGTGTCTATAGCCAGTATATGAGTGTGGCAGCACGCTTCGGCGCAACCAGGAGATTGATCCTGGTGATTGCTTCCAGCATTTCGCTCGGTGGCTGCGCGCCGTACGCCGGATTGCACTCTTATGCCGGACGATGGGTTTTGAGGTCCTCCGGCAAAAACACGATGCTGCTCACGACGCACGTGCAAGGCAGGGGAATCAAGGGCACCTTGTTCATGCCTAAGCATGCAACAGAGAATTGGCTCGGGTTTCAAGGAGTCAGTCTTCCCATGGAAACCTTGCCCGTCACGGGGAAGTGGAAGAAGGGCAAACTTCGGTTGGTACTTGGTTTTAAGGGCGATCGGGACAGGATGACCATGAGGCTTACGGACAATGATCACGCATTGATTGATCGGTATCATGGCATCGTGCCGGATTGGAAATTTGAGCGAGTGCAGGGGGGGCAGAAAGTGACGGTGTATACGGATTGGCCCGTATATAACCTTGAACCGGGAATTGTGGCTCTTCGAAAACAACTGCGAACGATGGCCGAGCAAGATGCCGCGGCGCGGGAGAAGCGATGGATCGATCCAAAAGAGACGGATTATCTCTCCGAAAGTGACAAGCCCTTGCTGGAGACGATATTTGCGCGTTATGGCTGGCCGAAGGTTTCCGTTTTCGGCGTTCAGGCATGTGATGACTTCTGGATTTTGGTCCAGCACCAGCCGCTTCCCGTTGAGGAACAGATGCTGCCCGCAATGAAGAACGCCATGGACGCGGGAGAGGCGTCGAAGAGGAACTACCTACACCTCTACGATCGCGTGCAGATAGGCGAAGGGAAGCCGCAGCATTGGGGGACGCAATCCAGCTGCGAGAATGGGCGCGCTGTTCTGTCTCCGGTGGATGACATGACGGGCATTGAGGAGCGAAGAAAGGAGGCTGGCTTGGACACGCTCGCGGATTCGCTAAAAGGATCGAATGCCATCTGCGCGCGGGTGCGGCAGTGAGCAGCGATGACCTCTTGAGGCGTGGTGGGCTGCGTGATATGGTTTTGCCACTATGAATCCTTATGCAGCGCAGTTGGCGGGCAAAGACCCGCTGGAAGTGATTGCCGCGACGCCGGGGCAGCTCGCGACGTTCGTGCGAACGCTTGGGCCGGAGCGCATCGAGCAAAGCCTTGCGCCCGGCAAGTGGAGCGTCCGCGAAATCATCTGCCACTTAGCGGATTGCGAAATCGTCTTCGCCTACCGCCTGCGCCAGGCCTTGGCCGAAGATCACCATGTCATCCAGCCCTTCGACCAGGACAAGTGGGCAAAAGCCTACTCCGCGTATGATGCGCCCTCGGCTTTAGCGGTGTTTTCGTCCTTGCGCCGCTGGAATGTTGCTTTTATCGGCGCGTTGAAGCCTGAGGCCCTCACCAAAATCCTCACCCACCCCGAGCGCGGCGAGATGCCGTTCAAGGAGTTGGTCGAAACCATGGCGGGCCACGATATCAATCATCTCCGCCAAATTGAAGCCATAGCCGCCCGCGCCGCCCATTAGTCTTTCTCATTCGCTGGTGAATTTCGACACCTCAGCTTTCTTCTGCAGCCATTCCCTACTAACCATACGGTGTTTTTGCTAAGCTTATGGATATTACTGAATACGCAGGAATGCCTCCTGCATCCAATGGCTTTACGCTGGAGCTTCAGCGCCTCTCAGCTCTTATGGCGCAACTTCGGAGGCAAAAGCAGGGTCAGCGCTTCCAAAATGGCTTCGAAGCCCATTATCGATCAAGAAATCCACCGCCCTGTACGGTCACTCGGCAGTAGTTTGGTCGACTTGGTCGGCAACACGCCCCTCCTGCGCCTCGATAGCCTGAACGCCGAATTCCCCAGCGCCGAGTTTTATGCCAAGGCGGAATGGGCCAACCCGGGCGGCTCGGTGAAAGCCCGCGCAGCCCTTTACATGATCCGCGAAGGCGAGCGCACTGGCGCGCTGCGTCCCGGCAAGATGATTCTAGACGCGACCAGTGGCAACACGGGAATCGCTCTAGCCACGATTGGAGCCGCACTCGGTTATGCCGTTACGCTCTGCATTCCTGCCAGCGTTTCTCTCGAACGTCTCACAACATTGCGTGTCCTGGGCGCCAATCTGATTTTGACCCCCGCCGAAGACGGCTCTGACGGTGCCATCCGCCGCGCGCAGGCCGTAGCGAAAGAGAATCCTGCAAGGTATTTTTACGCCGACCAGTACAGCAACCCGGCTAACCCGCGGGCTCATTATGAAACCACTGCGCTGGAGATTTGGGCGCAGACGAGAGGCACAGTCACTCATTTCGTCGCGGGCCTGGGCACTAGCGGCACTTTCATGGGTGTGGCGCAACGCCTGAAGGAATTAAATCCCGCCGTTCGCGCTATCAGCGTCCAGCCCGACGATCCATTTCACGGCTTGGAAGGGCTGAAGCACATGGCCACCGCGATGATCCCCGCGATCTATGATCCAGCGCTCGCGAATGCCAATCTCAACGTACGCACCGAAGACGCTTTTGCGATGGTCCGAAGTCTCGCGCGCGAAAATGGTTTGCTTGTCGGTGTCAGTTCCGGCGCTGCCCTTTGCGCTTGCCGCAGGATTGCAGAGAGCCTCGATCGAAATCAGAAAGCTGTGATCGTGACGATTTTCCCCGATTCGGGCGACCGCTACCTAAGCGAGCGCTTCTGGAACGACGAGTAGACGTCGAAATGCTCATACTAAGACAACTTTTCTTCGAGCAAATTCAAGCGCATGGCGCGCGCGATTATCCTAAGGAATGCTGTGGGGCGTTGTTGGGCCACGAAGAGGGCGGTGATCGCACCGTTCTCGGCCTCGTGCCGCTTACCAATCAGCGCGACGATTCGCCGGGAAATCGCTTCGAGATCACTTCCGAAGACGTCCGCCTCGCTGAAAAGGAAGCCGGCGCAAAAGGCTGGGAGTTGATCGGCTGGTACCACTCGCATCCGGATTCACCCGCGCGTCCCAGTGACTTCGACCGCGAGCACGCTTGGCCCTGGTACAGCTATATTATTTTTCGCGTCGAAAAAGCCGAGCCGCAGGAGATGCGCTCCTGGCGCCTCAACGATAACCGAGCCTCTTACGCCGAAGAGGGCATCGAATATATTGCGGGCGCGCCTGCATGACTCATCATCTCTAAGACCGAAGGAGACAATGCCCATGGCTGTGAAGGTAACGATCCCGACGCCCCTCCGGCAATTTGCCGGCAAGCAGGAGAGCGTTCATCTTGAAGCCGGCACCGTCGGCGACGCATTGAACGCTCTCACGTCGCAATTCAGCGATCTGAAGAAGCATCTCTATTCCGACGATGGCCGCTTGCGCAGCTTTGTCAATGTTTACGTCAACGACGAGGACATTCGCTACTTGCAGAAGGAAAAAACCGCCGTGCAGCAGGGAGACACCATCAGCATCGTGCCCTCCATCGCCGGCGGCGTGAAAATGTAAAATCAGAATCGCAAAATTAAAGGACCACGAATGATGGCTACAAGATTGACGCAACCCGCAACGGTACCTGCCGCCGAACCGGCGCTTAGCAAGCAAGAAGTCCTGCGCTACAGCCGCCACCTCATCATGCCGGAAGTCGGAATGGATGGTCAGCTCAAGCTAAAGAAGGCGAAAGTTCTGATGATTGGCTCCGGCGGGCTCGGCGCGCCGCTCGGTCTTTATCTCGCGGCCGCGGGAGTCGGCCGTCTCGGCATCGTCGACTTCGATACAGTTGATTTTACGAATTTGCAGCGCCAGGTCGTCTTTGGCACCAGCGACGTGGGACGTAAAAAGCTCGAGGCCGCGCGCGAACGCCTCTCGAACCTCAACCCGGAAATCCGAATCGACACGTTCGAAACCCGCCTCTCGAGCGAAAACGCTCTCGACATTCTGCGCGACTATGACATCGTTGTCGACGGCACTGACAATTTTCCCACGCGCTATCTTGTGAATGACGCCTGCATCCTGCTCGGCAAGCCCAATGTTTACGGTTCGATTTTCCGCTTCGAGGGCCAGGCCAGCATCTTCGGTTATCCTGGCGGCCCTTGCTATCGCTGCCTCTATCCAGAGCCGCCTCCGCCCGGCCTCGTGCCTTCCTGCGCCGAAGGCGGCGTGCTCGGCGTTTTGCCCGGCATCATCGGCTGCATTCAAGCCATGGAAACGATCAAGCTCATCCTCGGCAAAGGCGACTCGCTCGTTGGCCGCCTGCTCCTTTTCGACGCGCTCGGCATGCGTTTCCGCGAATTGAAGCTCCGCAAAAATCGCGAATGTCCGGTCTGCGGCGAGCATCCGACGGTCACAAAGCTCATCGACTATGCCGAATTTTGCGGCATTCGCGGCGAAGAAGCTCCGGCTCAAACTGCCGCAGTTCCGGAAATCACGCCGAAGCAATTGAAGCAGCGATTGGACCGTGGCGACGATCTCTACATCCTCGACGTTCGCGAGCCACACGAATATCAAATCTGCAATTTGCAGGGGCATCTGATTCCGCTGGGCGAGCTTCCCAAGCGCGTCGGCGAACTGGACAGCTCTCGCGAGATAGTGGCACACTGCAGAAGCGGCAAGCGCTCGGCCGAAGCGGTTGAATTCTTGACGAAGGCCGGCTTTCGCAAAATCTGGAATTTGAAGGGCGGCATTCTGGCCTGGTCGGACGAAGTCGATGCCTCTGTGCCGAAATATTAGATCTGTTGCAATAAGGCTTTTTGTTGTCATTCCGAGGAGCAACAGCGACGAGAAATCTGCTTTTGACACTAGGTGAAGTAGGAGTCAAGCATGGCGGGAACCAAAATTCTGATCAAAGACAACGGTTCAATTCGCGTCGAGGGCGATTTCGAGATCGTCGATTCGCAAGGGCGCGTATTCGGTCTCAACGGCCGCACTGCCGTTTCGCTTTGCCGCTGTGGCCATTCCGCCAACAAGCCATTCTGCGACGGCTCTCACAAAGAATGCGGTTTTGTTAGCCCCATTGAAGCCCGCGATCTTCCGCCGGTGCCGCCGCCCAAAATGTAGCTGTCTTTTTCGAGTCATACCCTAGCAGTCAAATTTCCATAGACGTTCACAACCGTTCATTGAAGAACCGTTACTGTTTCAGTTCGTAACAATTCTACCCCTCACTTGGTCCGCGTTTCGGCTTCGTTGCCCAATCGTCGATCCTTGTCATTATGTAAATATAATATAATGAGCATTTTAACGGAATCCCAGTACCGTACTGGAACGGCCAATCGGTTGCTCTCCTCTACGTTGTCTAGGCAGGGGTTTGTGTCTCTGGGCGGGGGCCATTGCGAAAGCCAGTCAGGTTACTGAATATAATTGCGCGCTTGAAGTGGGGTATAGTCTGGGTCTTCCTCGGAACCGCCTTCTTGGTGTTTCTCTGGACGCTCCGCCATGCCCATTTTTATCCAGATCCGCTTCTTGAGCGTTATCTGCAATTTGCCAGCAGCGTCCTGGCATTTACATTTGCCGCGAACGCTTTGGTGCGTTTCCGCGGCATGCACGACCGCATCACCCTGATTCTCGCATTCGCATTCGGGTTGGCGGGGCTCATTGAGATGGGCGCGAACCTGGCACCCAACTTGAGCGCCGCGACCTCGCTCACAGTTCCGCTCGCGTGGATGGTCAGCCGCACCTTGCTCGCAATCCTGCTTGTCGCTGCCCTCCTGGTGGACCGTAGCCTCCCGCTTTCACGCGAGCCAAACAAGGAAATCGCTTGGGCTCTCCTCATCGTGGGAGCTGTTTCCTATCTAACCAGCGTTGTATTTTTTGCCGTCCCCGTAGCTCCCAAAATCCATCCCAACGCCTTCATCCCGCGCCCGCTTGATTTGCTGCCGGCCGCGATTTATTTGATTGCTACCATAGGTTTTTGGAAGCGTCTCGATCATCTCGATTCGCTTCTCGATCGCAGTTTGTTCCTGTGCTGCGCGGCAAACGTCGCTTGCCATCTTGCCATGAGCCAATCGCGCATGCGCTTCGATACGGCCTCCGGCGCTGCTCAACTGTTCGAAGCCACCGGTTACGCTATCGTTTTGGCCGGCGCGCTCCTCGATAACGCCAAACTCTTCGATCAGGTCAGCCACCTTGCGATCAGTGATCCCCTCACCGGCCTGGCCAACTATCGTCGCCTGCTCGAAGTCATGGAAGCCGAACTCCAGCGCGCCCAGCGGACCACCCGCGGCTTTGCCGTCCTGCTTCTCGACCTCGACGGCCTCAAAAAAATAAACGACAACCACGGCCATCTCGTCGGCAGCCAGGCGCTTAAACGCCTCGCCAGCGTGCTCCGCTATCACTGCCGCGGCATGGACACCGCTGCACGGTATGGCGGCGATGAATTCGCGCTCGTGCTTCCCGAGGCCGAGGAGGCCGTGGCCATCCAGGTCGCTCATCGCATTCGCAAGCGCTTGCTTGAAGATGGCCTCGAACCGCGCATTTCCGTCAGCGCCGGAGTCGCCGTCTATCCGCGCGACGGCCTCACTATCGAGAAACTTTTGCATTCGGCTGACAACGCGCTTTACGCAATGAAGTCAAATCGCAGTGTGCAGGATGGGGAAAGTTTGTTCGACGATTCTGGCGGCAAACAGGGGGCTGGGGAATGGCACTCGGCGGAAAAAGGAAGGCGAAGGACTACCAGGTAGAACGTTGCGAACCACGCTTGCCCATGCAAGTCGGCGTCCGCATCTCCGGGAATACGTTCATGCCCGGCTTGGAATCCACTTTCACTGAAAACGTAAGCTCGCGCGGCGCGCGCGTTCGCAGTGTCAGGCGCTGGCGCGTCGGCGAGAGCATCTCCGTTCTCTCGCCCGAGGCCGGCTTTCGTTCGCTCGCTCGCGTTGCCTATTGCGAATCGTCTCTAACAGGCTACGCAATCGGCGTCGAGTTCCTCGAGCTCGAAGGCCAGTGGGTTCTGGCCGCCGCATCCGCGCCAACGGTCGCGTGAGCGATCTAAGGCGCGTAGGGAAATTGAGGGGCGGCTTTATGCCGCCCGTGTATCTGAGCAGTGGCACAAGCTCCCACCTGTATGCATTTGTTTGCTCGCTAGCTACTGCACGAATCCAACATTCGGGTCAGGCATCGGGGGCCCTTCTGGAATCGCTCCGAACTGCGCCTCATATCGCGTGATATTTTCACCAAGCGCCCGCAACAAACGCTTTGCATGTCCGGGACTCACAATCACGCTGCTCACCAGTTTTCCCTGTGGCACATTGGGGAATACATAAATGAAATTGAGCGTGAACTCTTCCGCGTTGTGATGAATCATCGCGAGATTGGTGTATTGACCCACGAGCTCTTTTTCGTCGGCCTTGATTTGTACCTGTTGCTGCTGCGGTTTTGGCGCTTCGGTCATCGCATCCTCCCCGGCGTCTCCCTGCTCACTATAGCAGAACTCTTCCGCACGAATCGGCATCCTGAGTGCGATTTTGTTGGTTCGACAATCATCGCGGCATAACTATTGACGCTTACCGATGTTAAGTGTAGTTTATTTTGACAGTTCAACACGGTTAACCTATGTCTCGTCCGAAGGACAACCGACCCACTTCCGCTTACCAGCCCACCACCGAATCCGCCGTCACGTCTTCTGTCGCTCCGGAACTGGTCGGACTCGTTACCCATGAAGATCGCGACCGCGCCCGCGACCGTTGGCGTGTCGCCCGCGCCCGTTGGAAAGGCCGCGGCTGGAAATCATTTGGCGGATTGCGTCTGCTGTGGCTCTTGGTCGGTCCGGGCGTGCTGGTTTTCCTCGGCGAGAACGATGCGCCCAGCATGCTTTCCTATTCCGCAACCGGTGCGCGCTTCGGCGTGGGTTTTTTCATCCCCTTCGTCATCCTCACGTTCATGATGGGCCTGATCGTCCAGGAAATGACCGTGCGATTGGGAGCGGTAACGCATCGCGGACACGCGGAACTCATCTTCGACCGCTTCGGAAAATTCTGGGGTTTCTTTTCCATGGGTGATCTGGTCCTTGGAAATTTTCTCACTCTTGTCACGGAGTTTATCGGTGTGCGCGCCGGCTTGGGCTTTTTCGGTATTCGACCATCCATCGCCGTTGGCGCTGCGCTTATTTTGGTGCTCGCGGCAATCACCACGGGACGTTACTGGACGTGGGAACGCATCACGCTCGGTCTCGCAATTTTCAACGGCCTCTTCATCCCTGCCGCCATCCTCGCTCATCCAGACTGGCCGCAAGTCGGCCATGCGCTTCTAACCTGGGCGCCGCTGCCGCGCGGCGACCGCGGCGAAATCCTGCTCTTGATACTCGCGGACATCGGCGCTACCGTGACGCCGTGGATGATTTTCTTTCAGCAAAGCGCCGTCGTCGACAAAGGGATGCAGCCGCGTGACATCACCGCAGGTCGCGTGGATACGATTTTGGGAACAGCGCTTGCTTCCATATTCGCCATTGCCGCGATTCTCGCCACCGTGCCTCTCTTCCACCACGGCATCAACGCTGCGGATTTTCAGGCCGCGCAGTTCGCCCAAGCGCTCGAGCCGTGGATCGGCCATGTGGGCGCGTCTCTTTTCGCACTGGGCATATTTGAAGCCGGCATAGTCGCCGCAATCGCGATTTCCACTTCTTCCGCCTACGCATTCGGAGAAGTTTTCGGCACGGCGCACAGTTTGAATCGCCCCATTCGAGAGGCTTGGCCGTTTTACCTTTTCTTGCTCGGCTCGGCGTGCGCTGCGGCCGCACTCGTTTTGATTCCACACACTCCTCTCGAATTCATCATTTTGACCGTCAACGTGATCGCGGTTCTCGCCATGCCGCCGGCGCTCGCATTCTTGCTCTTGCTTGTCAATGATCGCGACTTGATGGGCGAACACGCCAACGGTTTTTGGGGAAATCTCGCGGGTGTAACCGTCACCGTGCTCTTGGTCTGCGCCGGTCTCGGCTTCGGCCTGTTCACAATTTTTCCGAAACTGCTGGGCGGCTGAGAGCAGGGCAGCGTCGATTCAGGATAAACTGGAGCTCAATTGAAGAAGGAAAAAACAAAACGCCACGGTCAAGTTCGTGCTCAAGCCCAAGACCCCGGAGTCGAGGTGGCGCACGCGGAGCATCCCGACCTGCAAGATCCCAAGGTGGTTCTGTCTCTCCTCGAAGCCGATCAGGTTGTTGCCGCAAAAACGCGCACGCGATTTGGCAAGCGTAATCTTTCCGTGGGCGCGCGTGTGCTCCTGTGGGGCTTGCGCATTTATGTCTTCGTGATGCTTGTGATCGTCCTCATCTCCGCAATTCGCGCGCTCCATGGCGGCCGGTGAAGAGGATGCCTTCGCGCGCGCTCCGCTTTGTCACTAGTTCTGCCCACGCGTGCCGGCGCATTTTCGTCGCGGCGCTCCTCGTAACGTTCGCTTTCGTATTTTTCGGCTGCGGCGGATGGAACGTGCCGCCGGATGCGAAGCAGATGAAAAATCCAGTTCCATCGAACGCCGCAACTCTCGACTCCGCCCGCGTCCTCTACAGAAACGATTGCGCGAAATGCCACGGCGTCAATGGCGACGGGAAAAGGCCGCCGGGCTCAATGTACGCGTACCGCACGCAGCCAACAAATTTCACCCGTGCCAAGCTTGTGGACGCGATGAGCGACGGTGAAATATTTTGGAAAATCACCAACGGCAGGAAACCGATGCCCAGCTTCAAAATTCGCCTGACGCAAGAGCAGCGCTGGGAATTGGTGAATTTAATTCGAGTTTTCGCTCATCCAGCGCGCCCGCCCGCACACAAGTAATCGTCGATTCTTCCGCGCTTAGTGCGCTTCCGCCGCCTTTTCCAGGACAGTGATCTGACCGTTGATATCGTCGTCGCGGTGCTCCATCGTGAGGGACCGTCCGTCTTTGGACAGCGACCAGAAATCGCGAAAGTGGCCCTTTCGTTCGCCCATGTCCACCCACGATTCAATCAAGAGGTCCGGCCCGACCCACTGGATACTGCTTCGCCACTGCTGGCCATTCACGGTATTGATGGCTTCTTCACCCGTAGTGGGCGCTCGGAATCGCAGCCGATGCTCCGCGCCATCCGCCGCGGCAAACACAATCTCAACGAAAAGCTCCGCAGGTGAGTGATTGATCTTTGCGGTTATGGATTTGGCAGCAGGCCCGATCAGTCTGGTCTTCTCCAGATTGGCTCTCCATACGCCGCTGAAGTTCGGAGTCATGTCCGCCTCCATGAAAGGCTGTCACTCGATTAACAGGAAAGTCCTGGCGCTTCTATTTCACTTTTTCGAGCGCCTGCGCCACTTCTTTTAAGTCCGGGATCTGCAAAATCTCGTAATTCTTAAACCACGCCATTTTTCCGTTGCGGTCAACTATCGCAATGGCTCGGCCGGTGATTCCTTTTTCCGGCAGATACACGCCGAACTTTTCCGCCACGGCTCCGCGCGGCTGAAAATCCGCCAGCAGCGGATACCGTATGCCCATTTTTTCCGCCCATGCTTTGTGCGACCACACGCTGTCCACCGAAAGCCCCAGCACTTGCGCGTCGAGCGCCTCGAATTTCTTCATGTCGTTCACGAAGCACACGTGCTCGTTCGTGCACACCGGACTCCAGTCGAGCGGATAAAACACAATCACGACATTCTTCTTGCCCTTGAAGTCGCTGAGCTTTACATCTTTTTGATCTTGATCCTTTAATGTGAACTCCGGTGCGGCGGCTCCCACGGCGATCGGCATGTTTCCTCCTCGAATTTTTTTCGCTGCTAATAATGATAGCGTTGGCGAATCGCTTCGCCGGAAAATCAACTCATCATAACTGATGCGATGAGCCGGACAAAGTCGCGCGCGAAAGAAAAATCGCGGCGCTAAATTCGGCATTTCATTCGCGTCGCGCCTCTGCGTTAACATACGGAAGCCGCGCGAATGTTTTGCGGCACATGTAAATTATGGCGCGACTCTCTTACGCACAAGGATATCCACAACTTTCTTTTCGGCGGCGCTCGTCCAACTGGCTCTCGCGCCTGATTCGCATGCCCGCCGAGTGCGTGCACCTCGCGCGTCATTCTCCATGGATGGCCACGTTTCTTCCCGACAATCTTTATCTGCAAGGCAAGAACGTTCCGTTGCGCCAGCCGCAGCGGCCGGAGGTTTCTCTCTGCCGCGAATGTTTGATCGCCGAGTTGGAGAAGGACCTCGCTGCATATTCCGGACGCGTGGTCGCGTTCGAGCCGGATGCCGATTCGTTTACGCAGTATTTTTTTGTTGTCGCGCCCGATTTCGAAGCCGCTGGTGTTGAACCCGCTGTTGCGGCGGCGATTGGCGGGCGGCTGGCGTGCGATGACGATCGTTCGAAATCATGCCAGGAATGTTCGCGCGCCGCGACGTGGCTGTGGTTTTCACGCGAGCAGATTCCGAACCTCGACGCCGCGGATCGCATGGAAGTGATGCCCGGCGGGCATTTTTGCGCGACGCACGGCGCGAAACAAATGTGCGCGGCGCTCGCGGCGATCGAGCACGCCAATCTTTTTTACGTTAATGCACCTTACGGCGAGAGCGGTGCTTATTTTTGGATTTAGCGCGTTAGGCGGACCGCCCGGTGCTCGCGGCGGGAATCTTGGCCGCGAGAATATCGGCTTTTTCAATCGTCGGCGGCTGCGCGAGAAGCTCGGAAGCCTTTGCCATCAGCGCCTCCGCCACTCTGCCGGACAAATGGGCCTGCCGGCCCGCGTCATCCGCGAACGTGTCGAAGATGCCGAAGGTCGATGGGCCAAGGCGAATCCCGAACCATGTGGTGGTTCCGGCTTCTTGCTGCACAATGGGAAGAGCGCCACGGACGAATGCCGCGACTTCTTCTTCCTTTCCGGATTTTGCCTCGAGCCTTACGAGCAGCCCTACTTTCGCAACGTCAGCCATGTGTCATATCCCTCCGAACAGGATTTTCGTCAAACCGAACGATGAATTATTTTTGCGCGACGGCGACGTGCTGCAAGCGCTGGCCAAGCTTTTCCTGCTCCTCGTGGAGTTGCGCCGGCAAGCGTTTCCCGAATTTCTCAAAGAACTTTCCGATGGCTTCGTGCTCGTCAGCCCACACGCTCGTATCGACGTGCAGCAATCTCTCCATCGTGTCTGGGGAGATATTTAAACCGTCGAGCGTGAGCGAACCGGGCGCGGGGACGTAACCGATTGGCGTGTCCGTTGCGCTCGCGCGGCCCTCGATGCGCTCGAGCATCCACTTCAGTACGCGAACATTTTCGCCGTAGCCCGGCCACAAGAATTTTCCGTCTTCGCCTTTGCGAAACCAGTTCACATGAAAGATCTTCGGCGGATGCGCGACGCGCTTGCCCATATCGAGCCAGTGACGAAAATAATCGGCCATGT
>JBOGNJ010000098.1:0-10638 GCA_050746905.1 Candidatus Acidiferrales bacterium | reverse complement strand
AATGGCGATTGAGAAGCTGGAACCGAAGGCTGATAACTCCTGCTTTGGTTGCGGGGCGGCGAATGCAGGCGGGATGAAGCTTGCCTTTGAGCAGGATCATGAGCGGCGGAGAATCGTGGGGCGATTCCGCCTGGGAGGGCAATATCAAGGCGGAGGCGGGATGATGCACGGCGGCATCATTGCGCTGCTGCTCGATGAAGCGATGGGGAAGCTAAATCGGTTTCACGATGTGCGCGCGGTGACGGCGGAATTGTCGGTGGAGTATTTGCGGCCCGTGCCGGTTGACGAGGAAATTATCGTCGAAGCGGAGGAAGTTTCGCGCGAGGGCAGGAACTTGACGCATCGCGGGGAGATTCGAAATGCCGCCGGAAAAGTGCTGGCGCGAGGAAAGGGACGATTTGTGATTGTGAATCACAACGGTGGCGGCGCGAAGAAATGACTTTTGTGCCGCATGAAAGACGCACGCCGGTTTCGAGCACGAAGGGCTGAAAAAGAAGAGATGCGGACAGCAGCGAGAGTTCATCTAATTTAAGGGGAAGGCGAACATGGAAAACGGAAACGAAAAAAAAGGGCAGCAGAATTTGTGGCGCGTGAAGGTGGGACTGGCAGAGATGCTCAAAGGCGGCGTCATTATGGACGTGACGACCGCGGAACAGGCGAAAATCGCTGAAGGCGCCGGGGCGTGCGCCGTGATGGCGCTCGAACGCGTACCGTCGGACATTCGGAAGGATGGAGGCGTGGCGCGCATGGCATCGCCGCGAATCATCCGTGAAATTATGGCCACGGTGACGATTCCGGTGATGGCGAAAGTGCGCATCGGGCATTTCGCCGAGGCGCAGGTGCTCGAAGCGCTCGAAGTGGACTACATCGACGAAAGCGAAGTGCTGACTCCCGCCGACGAGGAGAATCACGTGTGGAAGCACGGGTTCAAGGTGCCTTTCGTGTGCGGCGCGCGGAATCTGGGCGAAGCACTGCGGCGCATTGGCGAAGGCGCGGCGATGATTCGCACGAAAGGCGAAGCCGGTTCGGGCAATATTGTTGAGGCGGTGCGGCATATGCGGACGATTGTCGGCCAAATGAAGAGGTTGACGACGCTTGGCGAAGAGGAGCTGATGCATCAGGCGAAAGAACTGGGCGCGCCGTTCGATTTGGTGCAGCACGTCGCGAAAACAGGAAAGCTGCCCACGCCGAATTTCTCGGCGGGCGGGATTGCGACTCCGGCGGACGCGGCGCTGATGATGCAATTGGGCGCGGAGGCTGTATTTGTCGGCTCGGGGATTTTCAAGTCGAGCGATCCGGCGAAGCGCGCGAAGGCGATTGTGTACGCGACGACGAATTATCAGGACGCGAAGAAAGTGCTCGAGGCGTCGGATGAACTGGGGGAGGCGATGAAGGGGCTTGACGTGCGGCAGATGGACGAGAAGGATTTGATGCAGACGCGGGGATGGTGAATTTCGCATTTACGTGCGCGCCCGCAACTGATGACCCATACCATCATTTATCGCGAAGCCGAGAGTTCCGACGTTCCCGCGCTCGCGCGGATCCGTGCCGGGGACTGGGGGACAGAAGAATACTGGCGGACACGCATCCCGGCCTACACGAACGGCGAACTCCCTTCGCAGCACGCGCTCGCTCCACGCGTCATTTACGTCGCCTGCGACGGCGATTCTGTCGTAGGCTTCATCGCCGGACATCTGACGCGCCGCTTTTCGTGCGACGGGGAACTGGAATGGATCGACGTCATCCCGGAGCGCCGCCGCAGCGGCATCGCTTCGGAATTGCTACGCTTGCTCGCAGCGTGGTTCGTTGAGCAGAATGCTTCACGCATTTGCGTGGACGTGGATCCCGCGAACTCCGCCGCGCAAAAGTTCTATCACCGTCATGGCGCCGAAGATTTACGGCCGCATTGGCTTGTCTGGCCCGATATCAGCGCCGCCTGCGCACGAATACTTGGACTAGACTGAATGGGGCACCGGGAAATTCTTGGACTTGAAACGCGCATGAAGATTGGAATATTGGCGATACAGGGAGATTTTGAGGCGCATGCGAAGGTGCTGGAGCGCATGGGCGTCGAGCATGTGTTTGTGCGCACGCCGGAGGATCTGGAGGATGTTGAAGGGTTGATTTTGCCAGGGGGCGAGAGTACGACGCACATGAAGATGCTGGCGGAAACGGGGCTCGCTGACGCCATTCGGAAAATGGCAGCGAACGGCGGCGCATTTTTTGGGACTTGCGCGGGCGCGATTGTAATGGCGCGCGAAGTGAAGGGTCCGCCTCAGCCATCGTTGGGATTGATGGACATCACGGTGGTGCGGAATGCATATGGAAGGCAACTGGCGAGCGATGTGTTTTTGCTGCCGACGAAATTGAGCGAGCAGCCGCTCGAAATGGTGTTCATTCGCGCTCCGGTTATCGAGGCGGTCGGCAAGGGCGTCGAAGTGCTTGCGGAACGCAACGGAAAGCCCGTGCTGGTTCAACAGGGACGCGCGATGGCGGCGACGTTTCATCCTGAGCTGACGGGCGACACGAAGATCCATGAGCGATTTGTGAAGCTGGCGGCCAACGTGGTGACAGCGATGAGTGGTCAGGGATGAGTAAGTCGAAACTCGACCCTTCGTTCCTCAGGGCAAGAAAGCGAAACTCGAAATTCGACGAGCAAAATCCCCACCCTTTGCATAACACGCTCCCTTCCTTAAGTCAGAGTGAACAGGATGGGACACCCGGCACGAAGCGAAAAAGCGGCGCGTAAAGTAATTGGAAGTGATGACGGAAGGGAGGCGCGGAGATGCTGTTCACTCCTTACATTGTGCACGGATATTTCATACTGCCATTTGTTTCCTTCGTGATTTCCGCGAAGTGGACGCGGGAGTTGGGTTACGGATTGGTTTGGCAGCTCGTCGCCGCTGTTTGCGGGTTCGTGCTGGGACCAATCATGTTGCTGCTGCTTTACATTCGCGGATTCTGGGGACCACGCGGAAAACCTAAACCGGTTTCACTTGTCTGAGTCATGGACACGCTCCCGCAAGAACCGCAACGAACAAGAGTGCTCTTCGTTTGCATTGGCAATTCCTGCCGCAGCCAATTGGCGGAAGCAATCGCGCGGCACTATGCGTCCGACGTGATCGAAACGGAAAGCGCGGGGACGTCGCCGTTTGGATCCGTAGCGGGGCCGACGCTCGCGGTGTTGCAAGAGAATGGAATTCGCGCGGAAGGGCACTATTCGAAGGGTATTGACGATGTGACGGAGTTTTTCAAGCCGGAGATTGTCGTGAATATGTCAGGACGCACGATGAATGGAACGTTTCCGGGCGCGACGCTGGTGGAATGGGAAGTCGACGATCCGTTCGGAAGCGACCCCGAAACTTACCGCCGAATTTATGCGCAAATCGAGAAGCGCGTGATTAGACTGGCCGCGGAGCTACGCAAGAAGGGGAGAAAGTGAGGCGGGAAAAAACCAGCGTCTCGCAGGAGGATTATTTAAAAGCGATCTGGGAGATTGTCCTGGAGGAGCAAGTGCCGATCAGCGCGCGGCTGGCGGAGGATTTGGGCGTGACGCCTCCCGCGGTGACGGCGGCGCTCAAGCGCATGACGCAGGGCGGCTTTTTGCGCGTCGCGCGCAGCGGGCAAATTGAATTGACGGACAAGGGAAGAAAAATCGCCCAGCATTTGGTGCTGCGTCACCGGTTAGCGGAAAAATTGCTGACGGACGTGATTGGCCTGGACTGGAAGCACGCGCATGAAGAGGCTGAGCGGCTGGAGCATGGCGTGTCGCCGGAAGTGGTTGCGCTGCTGCTGAAACGATTTGGGCGCGAAAGCCGCTGCCCGCATGGCGTGCCGCTGTTTGGCGGCATGTCGAAGCTGCGACGGCGCTACGGGGCGATGCAACTCGCGGAGGCTCCGGCGGGGGCAAAATATGAAGTGCTGCGCGTGTACGAAAAAGAGCCGGAGTTTTTGGCGTTTCTAGCTGGACTGAAACTTTTGCCGGGCGCGCGTCTGCGCGTGTCGAAGCGCGAATACGACGAGACGATGACCGTGACGCTGGGATCATCAACGCGCAAAGTCTATTTGGGTAAGCCTGCAACGAGCCGCATTTGGGTGAGGAAGACGGGCGGTAGTCGACAGTTTAGAGCCGAAAGTTAGAAGCGACAAAAAGACGAGACGGGAACCTCATGGCGTTTCACTCCGGATTTATTGCGATGCTTGGGCGGCCGAACGCAGGGAAATCCACGCTTGTAAATAAATTGGTGGGGCGGAAGGTGGCGATTGTTTCGCCGCGGCCGCAGACCACGCGAAACCGCATTCAGGGAATGTTGAACCGCGAGAATGGCCAGGTGGTGCTGATCGACACGCCGGGAATCCATCGCGCGACCACGGCGTTGAACCGGCAAATGATGCAGGAAGTAACGCAGGCCGTCGATGGCGTGGACATCGTGTCGCTGATTGTGGACGCGACGGAGGATTTTCAAGCGGCGGACCGGCATTCGGTCGAATGGGTGAAACGCTTTTCGGGACCCGCGTATTTGCTGCTGAACAAAGTCGACCGCTCGCGTAAGGACCGCTTGCTTCCGTTGATCGACCGTTGGAGAGGCGAGCACGAGTTCGAGGAAATTTTCCCAATCTCCGCGCTGACGGGCGAAGGCACGCTCGATTTGGTCGAGAGCTGGATCGCACGCCTCCCGGAACATCCCGCGTATTTTCCGTCCGACCAGTACACGGACCAGCCCGAAAGATTTCTGGCGGCGGAGACTGTCCGCGAAAAGGTGATTTTGCTGACGCGCGAGGAATTGCCGCATGCGGTCGCAGTGCTTGTGGATGATTTCGAGGAAAACGAGAAGCTGCTGAAGATTCGCGCGACGATTTACGTGGAGCGGGAAGGGCAGAAGGGAATTCTGATCGGGCGCGGGGGCTCGATGATGAAAGAAATCGGAACGGCGGCTCGCAAGGAACTCGAAGAATTGCTGGGCGCGAAGATTTTCCTGGAATTATTCGTGAAGGTGCAGGCGAACTGGCGCGGGAATCGCGCCATGGTCAAGCAGCTCGATTGGCATCGGCAATTGGAGCTGATGAGCGAAGAGTAGTGCTTTCGCCGGCAGCGATTGTGGCTACACTCTGGTCGGGGCTATTCCCAGTGATTTCATTTTGCGGTAGAGGTGTGTGCGTTCGAGGCCGATGGCCGTGGCGGTCTTGGTCATGTTCCATTGATTTTCTTCGAGCTTGCGCAAGATGAACTCGCGCTCATAAGCGGAGCGCGCTTCCTGAAGCGTCGAATACAGATTCTGCGGGCCGCGCCCGGCGCCCCGGAAAACCTCGGGCGGCAGATGCTGCGGCTCGATGTGCTGCGCGGGAGACATGATCACCAGGCGCTCGATCAGATTTTTGAGTTCGCGGACGTTGCCCGGCCACGGATAGCGCAGCAAAACGTCCATCGCCGCAGCAGTCAATTCCTTCGGTTTTTTCCCGTAGGCGCGATTGAATTCGGCGAGGAAGTGTCGCGCGAGAATGGGAATATCCTCGGTGCGATCGCGCAGGGGCGGAACGGTGAAGGGAATCACGTTGAGGCGGTAGAATAAATCTTCGCGAAACGCGTTGCGCGAGATTTCGTCTTCGAGTTTTTTATTCGTGGCGGCGATCACACGAACGTCCACGGCCGCCATTTCGCTCGACCCGATGGGCTCAACGCGCTGCTCTTCGAGCGCGCGCAGAACCTTCGATTGGGTCTTCAGGCTCATATCGCCGACTTCGTCGAGGAAAAGCGTGCCGCCGTCGGCCTTCTGAAATTTTCCGGATTTGTCTTCGCTCGCGCCCGTGAAACTGCCCTTGCGGTGACCAAATAATTCAGATTCGATGAGCTCTTCGGGAATCGCGGCGCAATTGACTTCGACGAAGGGACCCTGCGAACGGCTGCTCTGCGCATGGAGAGCGCGCGCGACGAGTTCCTTGCCGGTGCCGCTTTCGCCATAAATGAGCACGCGGCCATTCGTGGGAGCAGTGAGCGCAATTTGCTGGCGCAGCGCTTTCATTGGAACGCTGTCGCCCAGAATCTGGTAACGCTGCTCAAGTTCAGCGCGCAGGCGGCGATTTTCCTTTTCGAGACGCAGATAATCGAGCGCATTCTTAACCGCGAGCACGGTTTTGTCGAGCGAGAGCGGCTTCTCGATGAAGTCGAATGCGCCGAGTTTCGTGGCGCGAACCGCAGTTTCAATTTTTGCGTGTCCGGAAATCATGACGACCATGGGTGCGCCGTCGCGCTCATTAATGCGTTCGAGCGTCGCGAGACCATCGATGCCGGGCAGCCAGATATCGAGGAGAATCAGGTCGAACGGGCGGCGTTCGACGGCTTCGATGCATTCCTCGCCGGAACTGACGGCTGCGATGTCGTAGCCTTCATCGCGGAGAAGCGCGGAGAGCGACTGGCGAATGCCGCTTTCGTCATCGACGATGAGGATGGAGGCGGGCATGGGCCCCGTCAACTTTCCTTCGAGCCTGCCGGCCGCTCGGGATCGTTGTGACGAGCAGCCCTGAAAGCCAGAAACATTCCTCGTGTCGCCCAAATAAAAAGGGCGAGCACCATCAGTGACTCTAATCCTCGGAAAGGAGTCATCCAGGAACGGCGAGTGAAAACAATAAGAGCTATTCCTGCGATCGTCAGTAGCGAGCAAATAACACCCGCAACCAAAGACAGCAGGAAAAAGTATCTCAGGATTGTGGGTGGTATTGCGTCGAACCATGCCTCCATCTTCTTGTCGAGCGATGTCGTGGTCGTCTTCACGATTGAGCGCTCGGTTGCGGCGTTGCGACTTCGGCGGCGGGGAGGCGAATCAGGAACCGCGAACCCGACGGATGATTGTCTTCGACGCGCAATGTGCCGTTGTGTTCGCTGATGATGCGGCTGGCGATGGCGAGGCCGAGGCCGGTACCGCGATCCTTCGTGGAGAAGTGCGGCAGAAACAGCTTGTCTTTATCTTCGGGCGAGATGCCATGGCCTGTGTCCGCCACTTCGATTTCGATGGCGTCGCTCTGGCCCGCGGCACGCGTGGTAACGGTGATGGAGCGCAGCGTCGCGCCTTCCAGGGCTTCAGCGGCGTTATCGATCAGATTTACCACCACGCGGCGAAGCAGCTCCGCGTCCGCCTTCACAACCGGCAAATTTGGAGCGAGTTCGCGGTGAAGCGCGATGCCGTCGAGGCGCTCGCGAAATACATTGAGCGCCTCCGAGACGATCGAGTTCGTATCCGCGGAAGCCAGCCGAGCGGCTGGAAAGCGGGCGAACTGAGAAAATTCGTTCACAAGCGATTCGAGCGTTTCGACTTCGCGCTCGATCAAGTGCGCACATTCGGAAACAAGTTGCGGCCATTCAGAACGATCGGCGCTGCGGCGGGAGGGCGAGGTACGCTCAAGATGACGCAGCAATCGCTGGGCGGAGAGCTGAATCGGTGTGAGCGGATTCTTGATCTCGTGCGCGATGCGCTGTGCGACTTCCTGCCAGGCGGCGGCTTTTTGCGCGCGGAGAAGTTCGGTGACGTCGTCAATCACGACCACGAATCCGGGATTGCCGCGGCCCGGGCCGAGCGAGCTGACGGTTACCGCCGCGTGGTGCAAGCGTCCCGCGCTCGAGATTTCGAGTTCCTGCGTCGCAACGCCCATGCGCAGCGAGCGCCGCATCAGGTGGAAAATGCGCCGGGCTGCCTCTTCGCCGAGGAGCTCAGTTAGCGAAGTTGCCGATGCGGGGCGGTCGCCGAACATTGTAACGGCGGCTGAGTTGATGCGATTGACAGCGCCGTGCGCGTCAAGCGACAAAACACCCGTGGGAATATTTTCGAGAATGGTCTCCATCAGCTTGCGCCGGCGTTCGATTTCTTCAAGAGCCTGCTGAAGGCTTTTCGTGAAGTCGTCAATTTGCTGGCGCGACTGGCCGAGCTGAGCGGCCATCTGGTTGAAGGAGCCGACCAGTTCGCCCAGTTCGTCATGCGCGCGCGTGGTGATGCGATAGTCGAGATTGCCGCGCGCAACTTGCTGTGTGGCCTTTGCCAGGGCTTGAATCGGGACGGTGATGCGTTTTGAGAGGAACAGAGCGACCCACGTGGTGGCGTAAAGCAGCAGTAAAGTAATCAGCAGGAGCCCGAGAAGGATTTCATTTTTGAAGAAGCGCAGGTGCTGATACTGTGCCGCGTACGTCTGCATCTCGGTCTGAATCCGGCTGAGTCGCGTGGCAAAATCGTCCGGAATGCCGCGGCCGACCATCAGCCAACCGCCCTGGTAAGGAACGCGGCCAGCGACGTAGAGTTTGCGGCCAATCTGCCAGACGTCGGTGCCGCTCGGAAGGCCTTGAATCCGGTGGAACGTGACGCCCGGAGCGAAAGCGGGCACGCTCGACGATTCCGCGCCGTCTTTCCTGGTGGTCCATACCACATCGAATTCAGAATCAGAGCGAGTGGCATAGTGGCGCAGATCGCGGCGCTTACTGCCCGGAGCGGAGAGCCAGTCGACGACATCCTGCGCCAGAATATCCAGGCGTTCATGCTCCTTTTTTCCCATCTCGTCGATCAAGGCCTGGCTCTGTTCATTGGCAATTTCCAGAGGCTTGGGGAACCAGATATTCATGGTGCGGTTGACCAGCGCGTAGCTGAAGAAAAACAGAAACACGACAGGGAGCAGCGAAATTCCCATCGCGCCAAGCACCATTTTCGTCTTGAACCTTGAGCCCAGAATGCCGGCGCGGTGTTCGATCCAGAGGCGAAGCACGCTGCGTATAAGAATGAACAGGAAAACCAGAAACACGATGAACGTAAACACGGTCAACGAAAACAGAATGGCGAGTTCGCCGCTGTTCTGCGGGTGAACGGGAGCGTTGAGCGAGCCGAGAGTGAAAATAACGGCGGCAAGCACGGCGAGGCAAAGTGCCCCGAAAGCGAGCCACAGATGGCGCGTCCATTTTCGCTTACTCATCTTTGTGTACCCGTCGCGGCTCACTCATTGGGGCGCCTCGAGGAATGGGCCCAGCGGGCACTCCGAGCAGCGGGGCTCGCGCGGACGGCACCAGTTCTTTCCAACGTTGACGAGCAGCGCATGGAACTCATTGTAGCGCGATACGCCAAGAAGATGAGACTCAACGAGTGTGCGCATTTCCTCATAGGTAGCTTTGTGGTCCACCCAGCCGTGGCGGGTAAGGATTCTTTTCGTATACGCGTCAACCACGAAAATTTCCTTCGCTCCGGCGTAGAGCAGGATCGAATCAGCCGTCTCCGGCCCAATGCCATGAACGCCCAGAAGCTTTTCGCGCAACTCGGCGGTGGGCGTTTGAAACATGCGCTTCAACGAGCCGGAGTATTCGTCACGCAGAAAACGCACGAAGGCCTTCAACTTCTTTGCCTTTTGGCGGAAGTAGCCTGACGGTCGAATCAGCGTCGCCAGATGCGCAGGGGAAACGCGCTCCATCGCCGTGGGCGACAGCAGTTTTTCGCGGCGCAGATTTGCAATGGCGCGCTCGACGTTGGTCCAGTTGGTGTTCTGGGTAAGAATCGCGCCGACAATCACCTCGAACGGCGTTTTCGCGGGCCACCACGATTGTGGGCCGAGAGTTCCGTAAAGAGTGTGGTAGTATTGCTGCAATGGGGTTGAGGTTTGAGGCGCAGTTTCCGAGCGTCTCGGGGTTTCCCTCCGTTGAAAATCTGCGGCGAATATCGCTTCTTGGGACATCCGCAGCCAAGATAACCAGCAAAAAATGGCAAGTCAAGGAATGGGCTGAATAAGGTTCTCGCAACCTGTACGAGGGTACAGTGGCTGTTACAGAACGACCCGAAACGGGGCATCTGATTCCCAGTTGGCTGCGTGCTAACCTTTGGACTCCGAGCGGTGTTTGCGCGAACAGGAGTGCTGTGAATGTCGTCGCGTCTTGGTGAAATTCTGGTTCGAGACAGCCTGATCTCATCTGATCAGCTTAAGCAGGCGCTCGACCATCAGAAGAGGGAAGGCGGACGGCTCGGCACCTGCCTGGTGAAACTGGGGCTGGTGAGCGACGAAGACATTACGGCGGTTCTCTCACGCCAGTATGGCGTGCCTTCGATAAACCTCAAGTTCTACGAAGTGGATCCATCGGTCATCAAGCTGATTCCCCAAGAGACCGCAGTGCGATACCAGATTGTGCCGCTGTCACGCGTGGGCTCGACGCTGACGATAGCGATGACGGATCCCACCAACGTGTTCGCCATGGACGATATCAAGTTCATGACTGGCTTCAATGTGGAGCCGGTGGTGGCGTCGGAATCGGCAATTTCCGAGGCAATCGGGAAGTTTTACGGTGCGGCGGAGAGCGTTGAAGAGCTAGACAAAGTGATGAAGGACCTTGCGGGCGAAGACGCGGCCCTGGAGCTGTCGCAAGAAGAGGCCGATATGGATTTGGCCTCGCTCGAGAAAGCGGCGGAAGAAGCGCCAATCATCAAGCTCGTGAACCTTGTGCTGACCGATGCGGTGAAGCGGGGCGCGAGCGACATCCACGTAGAGCCGTACGAGAAGGAATATCGCGTGCGCTTCCGTATTGACGGCATTTTGCAGAACGTGATGTCGCCGCCAATGAAACTGAAAGATGCGATCACCAGCCGCATCAAGATCATGTCCAAGCTGGACATCAGCGAGAAGCGG
>JBOGNJ010000097.1:0-1658 GCA_050746905.1 Candidatus Acidiferrales bacterium | reverse complement strand
CGTTCGCGCGGCTGGGAATGTATTGGGATTGGTTTCAGTTCAGTTGGAATGAGTGGATCATCAACTACGACTTCGCGCACCAACTTTCGCTGGCTCGCAACATTCATCAATCGTCGCGCACCTGGTCAGATCGCGCGTCGCAGTATTACCAGTCGAAGCGCCGCGAAACAATTGATCGCATGAAACTCTGGCAGGCGCGCCTCTCGAATTCGCCGTATTCGCTTCCGGGCGCGCTGGTGTTTCTGCTTCTGCTGCTGATTTATTTTCGCGGACGCGCCATGGGCGGCTTCGTTGCCATTCGTTGGAGTCTGCGCGCGCATCGCGAAGGCAAATTGCCGCCGGACCTCGCTGCATTCGAGTACCGGCAGATGCTTCGATTGCTCGAACGCCGTGGCTGGCGCAAATCCGCCGCGCAAACGCCGCTCGAATTCGCCGCCTCGATTCGCGTGCCGGAATTCGCCGGTCCCGTCGCCGAAATCACCGAGATGTATCAATCATCGCGCTTCGGCTCGCATCCCGCCGACGCCCGCCGCGTCATCTCCCTCCTCGGCGCCCTCAGATCCCTCCGCGTTACGCGAAGCCGGACCCGTCCATGAATACGAATTCGTATTGCAAGAAACTGATTGAGGAATTTTGCAGGAACAAACTGAAAATCGCGACCGCGCTTCTCGGCATCGTTGGGACTGCCACTATTTGCGCGTCCTATTGCTTCGTCGTTTTGCTCCCCCACGAGGTGGCCATTCAAAACCACGCGAGGGAACTTCAAGCCTCCGATCCCCAACCTGCCGGATCGTCCTCGGCTATTGTGCTGACAGTGCATGTATTGCCCACGTCAGACGGTATAAACGGTGTCGGCATGTATGCCACTAAGTATCCGAGAAGCATCCTCGTGAAGAACGCCACAGCATTTTCTGGCCGAATCGAGGCTTATGGTGCAGCGTATCATGTGTGGATTGCGCCAAGAGGCTGGAGCGGATCCGCTGCCATTGGTGCTGACGGCAGTACTGATGTGAACCTCTACCCCACAAAGGGCTCAGCCCGCGCAGGGCCGCGGCTTCATTATGAGGACAGCGGCGGTTGCGCGGGCTGTGCGCTCGGCGCGGCGGCCCCGTACTTCCCAAGCGCCATGCGGCGGTTCAAAGAGCTATTCGATTCTGGGCCGACAAGTACACTTCCTCGCGGCGTGAAAGTTATCTCTGCGTCGCCGGACCTTGTTACGTATTCATTTCCGAGCGGGCAAAACCTGATTACGCGCGGAGCAGCCTATTTCGATGCTTCCGAGCCGTTCTTCGAGAAAACTGAATTCGTTCTGCCGCGCACAGACGAAAAACTATTGGACTTTCTACTGCGCACATTCATCAGCACGCAGAACTTGAAATAACAGCATCTCTACTTAATCTCCATCACTTCTTTCTCTTTCGACGCGGACAAATCCTCGACCTTTTTCGTTTCCGCATGCGTCAATTTTTCTAGCTCATCGAGGGCGCGCTTCTTGTCGTCCTCGCTGATTTTCTTTTCCTTTTCGAGCTTCTCGACGCCTTCCTTGATGTCGCGCCGGATATTGCGCACAGCCGTGCGGTGATTCTCGAGCACTTTGTGAATCAGCTTCACCAAATCCTTGCGCCGCTCCTCGGTGAGCGACGGAATCGGCACGCGCA
>JBOGNJ010000096.1:0-21713 GCA_050746905.1 Candidatus Acidiferrales bacterium | reverse complement strand
AGCAAACGTGCATGCTGATGCGGCGCGAGACGGCGGTGGGCACATGCACGCGGGAACGCTTCGGTGAAATGCGGCAATATATAGTGGACCACGGCGCGCAACTGGCGCGTCTGGCGACCGGCGGCAGTGGGCTGACGGATGAAACGAAAGCGCGAGTGCTGAGCACGTTCCTGACGCTGATGAATTGCCGCGAAAATATCGAGCGGATTGCCACCCGGCAGGACGCGGAGCGGCGCATCGCAGGCTGAGCATGAGCACGGAATTCTTTCGTTGAATGGTTGGCGCGTGATTTCGGCTTCTCGTGCCGGAGCGAGGTTCAGCGGAGCGAGTCTGCGGAGAATCTCCGGTTTCCATCCAGGCATTTTCAGCCTCCTAGCACCTACTCGTATCTCAGGGCGACGATCGGATCGACGCGCATGGCACGGCGGGCGGGGATGTAGCAAGCCAGTAGCGCAACACCGAGAAGGACAAGCGCGACACCGACGAATGTGATTGGGTCTGTCGGAGAAACACTATAAAGCAGGCTGGCCAACAAGCGCGTCAGCCCGAGTGCTGCTAACGCGCCAACACCTACGCCGATAAGCGCGAGCTTTGCTCCCTGTCCCAGCACGAGCCGCATCACGTCGGTCCGTTGCGCGCCCAGCGCCATCCGAATGCCGATTTCGTGTATGCGTTGCGCCATTGCGTAGGCAAGTACGCCGTAAATGCCAATCGCCGCAAGAAAAAGTGCAAGGGATCCGAAGAGTCCGAGTAAGAAGGTATTAAACTTCGGCCCAGCAACTGACGAGTTGACCTCTTGGACCATGGTGCGAATTTCCGCTACGGCGAGGCCCGAATCAAGTGAATGTATTTGACCGACTAGCGCAGAAGTCATTGCGGTAGGATCAGTGGATGTGCGCACGGCAAGCGTCATCAACCGGGCAAAATCGATCTGCTTGTCCTCAAGCAGCTTATCGGGCACTTGCAAGTAAGGGACATAAACATGAGGCAGAGGTGTTGTACCGAGCGGCGCATCATTCACGTCACCGACGACTCCCACAATCGTCGCCATGCCTGGCGTCCCGGCAATTTCCACTCGCTTGCCGATGGCGTCGCCGCTCGGCCAGAATTTGGCGGCCGTATCCGCGCTGATAATGACAACGGGCTGCGAGCCAGCACGATCTTCCGGCGTGAAAAAGTGGCCCTTGAGGAGCGGGATCTCCATGGTGGTGAAATAATTCCCTAGTGCCCAGGTAACCCGAATTGGAGGCGTAAATCCTGGACGTCCTTGAATCTGCATCACAACTGTCATCCCAGACTTCAATGGCAAATCGCTTGTGATTACCACCGAACGCACTCCGGGCAAGTCGCTAGCACGCTGGGCAAGCTGCTGGTAGAAATCTCGAATTTCGGTGGCCTTTGGGTACGCCTGTTGCGGTAGAGGAACGCTCATTGTCAGGATATTGTCCGGTTGAAAGCCCGGACTAGTCTGCAAGAGTTTCGCGAAGCTCCGAATCAGCAGCCCTGCACCAATCAGTAGCACGAATGCAAGCGCAAATTCGGCTATGACAAAGGCCCCTTGCAAGCGATGCCGCGCGTGACCCGCAGTTCCGCTGCGCCCGGCTTCCTGCAGTGAACCTTGCAACGAAATGGCCGATGATTGAAGTGCTGGCGCAATGCCAAAGATGATCGTCGTCAGGCAGCATACGACTGCCGCGAATACGAGCACTGAACCACCGAAATTGACGCCGTGAGGAAGCGAAACACTCGAAGGGACCAGAGACAGCAAGGCACTCGTGCCTAACCGCGCGATCAGGACGCCGATGGTACCCCCAGCAAGCGCGAGGACCAAACTTTCCGTAAACATCTGGCGTGCCAGCCGTCCACGCGAAGCACCCAGTGCACCGCGAATGGCGGTCTCGCGGTGCCGTGAAGTCGCTCTAGAAAGCAGCAGTGTTGCAACGTTTGCGCAGGCAATCAGCAGCACCATACCCACCGCTGCCATTAGCACGAGCAGGAGCGTCTGCACTGAACTGACAATTTCATCATGGAGAGAAGACACCCACAGATGAATCTGAGCGTCGTTGAATGCCTTTAGCAGATCTGCAGGGTACTGGCGCTCGATCCGCCGTGCGAGAAGATCGGCTTCGGCTTGCGCTTGCTGAACCGAGACGCCTGGTTCCAGGCGCCCGAGGACTGCATTCGTGTACATCCCGTTCCACTGCAGCTCGGCCGAAGTGAAAGCTAAAGGCACCCAAACGTCAGCGGGCTGGTTATTTCCGTTGACAACGACTCCTTCGGGTCCGCGCATCGGGAACTGAAAGCCTTTTGGCATCACGCCAATAACGGTGTACGGAATGCGGTCCAGCTCAATTACGCTGCCGACTATCCCGCGATTTCCTGCGTAACGTCGCTGCCAAAGTCCGTAACTCAAGATGGCAACATTTGTACCGGGCTTGTCGTCTTGTGGGGTGAATGTCCGCCCGAGGAGCGGGTGGATGCCAAGCATGGGGAAAATCGACGCGGAGACGCGCGATCCAGTAACGCGTTCCGGCTCCTCGCGACCGGAAAGATCGAAGTTCCTGTTCTGAAAGGCGCCGACGGACTGGAACGATTTCTGCTCGTGTTCGTAAATTGTACAGTCTTCCGCGGAGACACCTACATTGGGAGAGCCGAGCGACGGAAAACCCTCCCCAACCATCACCAAGCGAGAGGGATTCTTGAATGGCAGGGGACGGAGTAGGACTGCGTTCACAATGCTGAAGATGGCGGCGTTAGCACCGATGCCAACAGACAGCGTGAGAATGGCGACGGCGGTGAAGCCGGGGGATTTGCGCAGCATGCGGAGCGCGTAGCGAACATCCTGAAGGATGCCCTCGAAGAAATTTGTGCCCGTTTTTCCCGGCACAATTGGCTCGCGGTAGAAATTCTTTTCAACGCGCTGGAGGCCGCGGGCGAGCAGGTCTTCGCCTTTGAGTTCGTCGAGGGCAGCGCGGAATGCGGCATCTTCCGATTGGCCGCTCGCGAGAAGTTCCTGATAGCGGTCTTCGAGATGCTGCGAAAGCTCATCGGCGATCTCGGCTTCACGCGCTGGGGCAAGGTTCAGCGGAGCAAGTCTGCGGAGAATTTCAGGCTTCCATTCAGGCATTTTCAGCCTCCGTGATGCGATTGATGCCGGTCACGAATTCGCGCCAGCCGCGAAGCTGTGAGGCAAGGACTCCGCGGCCTTGGCGCGTGAGCCGATAATAACGGCGGCGGCGCTGGCCACTTTTTTCGACCCAGCGTCCTTTTAGCCAGCCGCGCCGTTCCAGGCGATAGAGCAACGGGTAGAGCGACGCGACGTGGAAATGCACGGCGCCGCCGGAGCGGTGTTCAATGAGTTTGCTGATTTCATAGCCGTGGCGCGGGCGCGCCTCGACGAGGGAGAGGATCAGCATCTCGGCGCTGACTCTTTTCCATTCGAGGGCGGCTGGAGTCTTTATATGTGGCATGTCCACATATTGAACTGCTGCTCATCGGCAGAGTCAAGCGAATTGTCGTTGGATTCAGGCGAGACGAGCAGGACAGTTGGCGCGCTTTCTTCCGCGAGTTTCCACTTCGAGTCACTCCGCACCTCTTCAAATCACCTCACCTGAAGTGTAGTTCATTCAAGCGCCGATATAGCGCGCGTAGAGGGAGCGCGCGACGGCGGGATCGCGCGTGCCTTTGATGACCGCGCGGCCATCGGGGAAGACGGTCAGCTCGTAAGGTGGCACGCGAAACCGCAAAAGGAAATCGTTGCGGCGAACTCCCGTGACGGTTTTCGCGATGCGCCGGCCCAATTCGCCCAGGTCGAGGCGGCGGCTGCGTTCGTGGATTTGCACGGAATCGCGGCCGCACATGGTGACATGAGGCTGCGCTTCGCCTTCGAGATAAATGAAATCGCTGCGGACGCAGGCGCGGCATTGCGGATTCCTGGCGACGCGGATGGACTGGAAGCGGCCCGCCCAAACGTCGCAAGAGACGAGGCGGCCACTCAGGGCCGCGGATTTTCCGGCGAGGAGCTTGGTGGCTTCGGCGGCTTCGATGGAGGCGATCACACCGGCGGCGCTGTTCAGGATGCCGGCGGTATCGCAAGTTTCCTCGAGGCCGAGCCCGCCGAGCTTGCCATTGGATTCGAGCAGGCAAGCGAGGCACGCCGTTTCGCCGGGAAGAATCGTGAAGGTGACGCCGTAACCGGCAACAGCGGCGGCGTAAATCCAGGGAACTCCGAGAGCGATTGCGGCATCATTGATAAGGAGGCGAGTTTCGAAGTTGTCGGTGCCGTCGAGGAGCACGGGAGAGTTGCGGAGCAACTCGCGGGCGTTTTCGGGGTTCAAGTCGGCGACGACAGGCTCGACGGCCACATCTGAATTAATGGCGCGCAGGCGGCGCATGGCGGCGATGGCCTTGGGGAGGGATTCGCGCGCGTCGGATTCCTCGAAGAGCGTCTGGCGCTGAAGGTTCGACAGCTCGACGAAATCGCGGTCGATAATTTTCAGGCGGCCGACTCCCGCGCGAACGAGGAGATTGGCCGCGACGGTACCGAGCGCGCCGCAGCCCACAAGGACAGCGCTCGACTTCAGGAGGCTCTGCTGACCTGCTTCGCCGATGCCGGCAAATAGAATCTGGCGCGAGTATTTGTCGAATTGCCCGGGATCCACAATTCCCTCGAATGAAGGCTCCCATCATATCGCCTTTTGGAAAACAAGAGGCAGCGCGTATGCTAGCCTCTTCTTTTTGAGTCTATTGGGCTGGAGTGAGGATGAAATGCAGGGCCGGAATGCCGGAAGGGAAAATCTCCACGGGCCTTCGTGTGCTGATTTTTCTGATTACGGCATTCGTGAGTTTTCCGGCGGTGCAAGCGCAAGAGGCGGCGCTCGAGGGGAAGCACATCGCGTCCGTGCGGGTGATAGACGATAAAGGGACGCCGATTCCGGAGAAACTCGCGGCGCTGCCGCTGAAATCCGGAGATGTGTTTCACATCGATGCGGAGCGCGCGAGCTTGCGCACGCTGAATCAGACGGGATTGTTCTCGGACGTGCAAACGAAGGCGACGAGCGAAGCGGACGGGCTGCACGTGGATTTCGTGGTGACGCGGAATTATTACAACGATGTGGTGCGCGTGTATGGGTTGAAGGATCCGCCGAACGAAGGCACGGCGGTGGCGGCGCTGCGGATGCCGCTGGGAGAACCGTTTCAGGTTTCGGCGTTGAATGATGGATTGAAGCGGCTGGCCCAAACGCTGGAGGAAGACGGATTTTACGAGGCGAAGTGGAATTACGCCCTGGCGAAGCACCCGGACACGCAGGAAATTGATATCACCGTGGAGGTGGCGCCGGGACCGCGGGCGAAGATTTCGTCCGTGGCAATCAAGAATCAAACGCCGTTTACGGCGAAGCAAGTTCTGGGCAAGACCAGGCTGAAGAAGGGAATTCCGGTGACGGCGGAGCGGCTCGATCGCGGCACGGAGCGGCTGCGCAACTATCTGGTGACGCAGGGGTATCTGGGAGCGCGCGTGGTGGTGAATCGCGGCGCGTATGAGGCGAAGAGCAACACACTGCCGGTCACGTTGAATGTGGTCGCCGGGCCGCGCGTGCGCGTGGAAGTGAACGGCATGAAGATATCCGCGAAGCAGGTGCGGAAGCTGGTTCCTATTTACGAGGAAGGAGATGTGGATCCAGACCTTTTGGGAGAAGGGCAGCGGAACATCCGCAATTTCCTCCAGAGCCGGGGATATTTCGACGCGACGGTGAATTACACTTCGCACGAGGACAAGAATGCGCAAGTGGAAGTGATCCAGTTCGAAATCAACCGGGGCGCGCGGCACCGAGTGATGAGCGTCCAGATCGACGGGAACAAATATTTCAGTACCACGCTGCTGGCGAGCCGGCTGCAGGTGCAGCGGGCCAGTTTCCTGTCGCGCGGCCATTTCACGCAGCAAATGGCGATCAATGACGCGAATTCGATTCGCGGGCTGTATCTGGCGAACGGGTTTCTGCAGGCGCAAGTGCGCATGGAAGAGGACGACAACTACAAAGGCACAAAGGGAAACGTGGCCGTGACGTTCCATATCACCGAAGGGCAGCAGACGCATGTGGCGGATTTGCAATTGCAGGGGAATCACGCTTTGAGCACGAAGCAATTGCTGACGGTGATTGCGTCGAGCAAAGGCCAGCCGTATTCGACTGCGAACGTCACTTCGGACCGGGATAACGTGCTGGCTTATTATTTCGATCAAGGATTTCCCAGCGCGCAGTTTGAAGCGAAGGAAACGCCGGCGGGGACGAACCGCGTTCAGTTGGTTTACCACATCACGGAGGGGCAGCGGGTGGACGTGAGCCGGGTGCTGTTAACGGGCTACCACTACACGCGGCCGGGAGTGATCGCGCGGCAGGTGACGGTGAAGGAGGGAGGGCCGCTGCGGGAAGGCGACGTGATCGCAACGCAACAAAAGCTTTATAACCTGGCGATTTTTGATCGCGTACAAGTGGCGCCGCAGAATCCGGAGGGCACCTATCCAAAAAAAAACGTGGTGGTGGCCGTGGAAGAGGGAAAACGGTACACGGTGACCTACGGGTTCGGCTTTGAGACGCAGCGACTGGCGTCAACAACCAACCCTTCGGAAACGACGCTGAAAGTGAGCCCGTTGGGAATTCTGGAAGTGTCGAAGATTAATTTTGGCGGACGCGCGCATACGATTTCGCTGAAGTTGCGGGCCAGCACGCTGGAATATCAAGGGCTGCTGGGCTACACGGCGCCGAATTTTCTGACGCATTCGTGGCTGAATTTGATTATCACCGGCTTCGCGGACAAGGCGAGCTACGTGAATACATTCACGGCAACGCGCTACGAAGGAAGCGTGCAATTGGTGCAAAACGTTTCGCCCTCCACTTCGTTGAGCTATCGCTATTTTTACCGGCACGTGCTGGCGAGCAATTTGAACGGGAAAGTGTCCGTGGAGGAAGTGCCGCTGTTCAGCCAGCCGACGAAAGTGTCGGGATTTGGGCTGACGTGGATTCGCGACCGGCGCGACAATCCCGCGGATGCGACGAAAG
This sequence comes from Candidatus Acidiferrales bacterium, assembly GCA_050746905.1. Lineage (GTDB taxonomy): Bacteria > Acidobacteriota > Terriglobia > Acidiferrales > UBA7541 > DAHUXN01. The sequence goes on along the minus strand of JBOGNJ010000096.1, from coordinate 14,658 downwards.
GGAATTTCAGCACGGCGGATATCAGCGTGGCGTCGGAAGCGTTGGGATCGACGGCGAGCTATTTGCGGTTCCAGATGCAGAATTCGACGTTCAAGCCGATTGGACGGTCGCTGGTGTTCGCGCGTTCGACGACGTTTGGAATCGAGCAGCCGTTCAGCGGATCGACGTCCGACAATATTCCCCTGCCGGAAAAGTTTTTTGCGGGCGGCGGCACCAGCATTCGGGGATTCGCGTTGAACCAGGCGGGGCCGCGCGACGTCACCACCGGATTCCCGATTGGCGGACTGGCGCTGGTGGTGTTCAATCAGGAATTGCGGTTTCCGATGCACTTGCCGTTTGTGGGGAGCCACCTGGGCGGGGCGATTTTCTATGACGCGGGCAATGTGTTTTCCGATATTCATCACGTTTCGTTGCGCTACAGCCCATTGCCGCCGCCGGCGGGTTGCGCGCCAGGTTCGACGCTATTGCAATCGCAGTGTCCGAATCTGAATTATTTTTCGCATACGATCGGATGGGGTTTTCGGTATGCCACGCCCATCGGGCCGGTGCGCATCGATCTGGCGTATCAACTGAATCCGGCGACGTTCCAGTTTCTGAATACGACTACGAACCAGATTCAAACGTCGCGATTGCCACATTTCCAATTTTTCTTCAATATAGGTTCGATATTCTGATGCGAAACGCCGCTGCAATATTCGTGTTGCTCTGCTGCCTGGCTTTGCCGGCCGTGGGGCAGAGTGTGCCCAACCAGACGTCCGCGCCGCAGACGGCCAATATAGATGGAATCGCGGTGCGCATCGGCGATGACGTGGTGACGGAAAGCGAAGTGCGGCAACTGGAGGATTACCAGCAATTGGTGGATGGGCGGGCGCAGAGCCGCGCGGAGGTGCTGCAGGAGCTGGTGGATCAATGGATCGTGCGGACGGAAGCGGCAGCGGCGAAATATCCGCATCCGACGGCGAACGAGGTGGCGCAGGAATTGCAGGCGCTCGAGAAGCAATTCAAGCCGCCGCAGGAATTCGAGAAGCGGCTGGCGCAGGCGGGACTGACGCAGGATGAAGTGCGGCAAGTGATCGAGCGGCAGCTTTATTATGCGCGATTTCTGGACTACAAATTCCACGCGGCCGCGCAAGTGACTTCGGCGGAAATCGAAAGCTATTACCAAAAGCAACTGGCGCCGCAGCTCGAAAAGAAGGGATTGTCGCTGCCGCCGCTGAATCAGGTGGAGGCGCAAATCCGGCAACTGCTGACGCAAGAGGAAATCAACAAAAAAGCGGCGCAGTGGCTGGAGGAAGCGAAAGCGCGTCTTCGAATCGTCATCCAGCCCGCGGGAGGGGGCGGATGATACGCAAGGCCGTTCGCGCTCTGCTGGCGTTGCTGATCGTTCTGGTTGTGGCCGGCGTGGCGATCACGGTGATTGTGGAAAGCGGCGCGGCGGAACGCTGGGCGCGCGGGTACATCGTCAAAAAAATAGCGAGCAGCACGGGCGGACGAGTCGAACTTGGCGCATTTCACTTCCGGCTGTTCCCGTTGCACGCCGAGCTGGACGACTTCACGCTTCACGGGAAGGAATCGGCGGGGTTGCCTCCCTTCTTCCACGCGGACAAAATCGAAGTGGGCGTACACATCATCTCCTTCCTGCATAAAAAAATTTCGCTGAGCGATTTGGAAATTGATCGGCCGTCGGTGTTTGTGCGCGTGGACGAAAACGGGCACAGCAACGTTCCCACGCCGGCCGTGCGCCGCGCCCCTGGGAAGCCGTGGCCGGAGCAGCTATTCAATCTGCAGATTGCGCAACTGAAAATCGTCGACGGAACGATGATGTTCAACGACGCGAAGATTCCGCTGGATGCGGAGGGAAAAGATTTCGAGTTCGTGATGAATTATGGGGCGCGGACGCCGGGGAAAGAAGCTTATGTGGCGCAGATGGGATGGAAGCAGGTGGAGATTGCGGCGAAGAGGTATTTGCCGTTTCGCGCCGACGTGGCGACGAAATTCACGCTGACGCCCAATGCGCTGTCGGTGGATGATTTCGAGTTGAAATTGCCTAACAGCACAGTGAATGGGCGCGGCGAAATCAAGAATTTCAAGGCGCTCGACGTGGACTTCCATTGCCGCGCGCACCTGTGGCTGCCGGACCTGCGGCTGGTGCTGCGCAAGCCCGGTGTGCCGGACGGTGAAGTGGATTTCACGGGAAATGGAACCTATGCGGCGACGAAACTGCGCATGGAAGGGCATTATCTGGCGCAAGGAATCCGGCTGAAGTTTCAGTGGTTTCACGAGGGCGGGATGGAGAGCTGGGGCAATTTGACGGTGGCCAACAATCGCCTGACGATGCCGGTTTTCGAAGCGAAGGCGTTCGGCGGAGATTTGAAGGGCCGACTGGACATGAACTTCCACGGAATGGCGTTTCGCACGGCGACGCAGATGAACGGCGCGAGCCTGGCGGAAGTGCTCGATGCCGTGGACAATCCTTCGCTGCCGGTCGACACGTTGCATTGGGACGGCAGCATGAGCGTGAACACGGTGACGACGTGGAACCGCGACTTCAAGAATTTGAAGACGAAGGGCGTTACGACGTGGTCGCCTTCCGCGAAGGCCGCTGCCGGCACATTTCCGGTGACGGCGCAGCTCGGCTTTGATTATTCGATGGAGCGGCGCGACGTGATTCTGAGTCCGGGAAGCATCATCTCGACTCCGAACAGCCGGCTGGTGGTGGACGGGACGCTGGCGGCGAAGCATTCGGCGCTGGATGCGGATTTTCACACAGCGAGGCTGGAGGATTGGGAGGACTTCATCGCGGATTTGCGAGGCACAACAAAGGATTCCGAGCCGGTGACGGGAGCCGTTGATTGGAAAGGGAAATTGACGGGACCATTGGGCGGGCCGACGTTCGCGGGCGCGTTTGACGCGCGAGACGCGCATTTCGGGCGGCTCTACTGGGACGACATCACGGGGCAGATGATTTATTCGCCGTTTCAGTTTCAACTTTCGCGCGCGATTGTGAAGCGCGGGAACTCGACGGCAAACCTGGATTTGCATTTGCAGTTGAACGGCAAGTGGAGTTTCAAGCGGGACGACATATGGACGCTGGACGCGCGATTCGATCAGGCGTCAACGGACGATCTGCAAGGGCTGTTCGGGACTTCGTACCCCGCCCACGCGGTGATGACCGCGGATTTCCAGGGAAGCGGAACGCGGGCCAATCCCGCGCTGGACGGGACTTTCCAACTGGAAAAGGTGACGGCATATGGAATTTACGCTGACCGCGCGAAGGGAAAGTTGAGCCTGCGGCACGATGAGATTCGAATCACGGATGCGGAGTTGGACCGTGGCACGGGGCGCGTGACCGGCGAGCTGCTCTACCGGCCGTCGAGCCGCGAAGTGGAATTCCAGATGGCGGGCGAGAAAATTCCCCTGAACAAGTTCACATTTCTCCAAACGAAGGCGATGCCGATTGGCGGCGAATTGAGTTTCCATTTGAGCGGGAGCGGCCCGCTGAGGAATCCACACGGAACGGGAACGATTCAAGTGATGAATCTACAATTCGGCTCCGAGGTATTGGATAGCTTCGGCGGCACGGTGAATTCCGACGGAAAAACGGCGCAACTGAAGTTGGTGTCGATTAAGACCGTGGGAAAACTGGGCGGGGAACTGCAAGTGGGATTGTCCGGGAATTATCCGATCAGCGGGGAGATGAAGCTCAACCATGTGGACGTGGACCCGTTCATCAAGGCGGGTTTGCATCTCAGCGAACTGACGGGTCACAGCAGCATCGACGGCGAGTTGAGTTTTTCGGGCGAGGCGCGCCAGCCCGATACGATTGTTATGCAGGCGAAGTTGTCCCGCATCAGCCTGGATTACGAATATATGAAGTTGCAAAATGAAGGGCCCGTACTGTTGAGCTACCGCAAGAGTGAAATCCGCGTGGATCAGGCGACGCTGAAGGGAGCGGATACAAATTTCCAAATTTCCGGAGACGCGCACTTTTCAGGCAGCCGCGCGCTGGATTTGCGCGTCGCGGGATCGATCAATTTGCGGCTGGTGTCCGCGCTGTTCCCGCAACTGGATGCTCGAGGCGTGACGCAGCTAAATACGACTATCGCGGGCACTTTTTCGAATCCACAAATCACGGGGCAAGCGAAACTTATCAACGTATCAGCGCACTACGGAGATTTTCCCGCGGGCATAAATAATTTGAATGGAGAAATGGTGTTCGACCGGAGCCGGCTGGTTTTCGACAATCTGACTGCCGGGGCGGGCGGCGGGAAGATGACGATTTCGGGTTCCGTGGGATACGGGGAAGCGCCGGTGCGGTACGAAATAAACGCCGTGGCGGATCGCGTGCGCATACGGTACCCGGAAGGGATGAGCTGGCTGACGAGCGGGACGCTGCGCTTCAGCGGGACAACGAATGCGGCGCTGCTCTCGGGAAGCGTGACGGTGCAACGGATTACGTTTGCGCAGAATGTGAGTTTCTCTTCACTGATGGGGACAAGCCAAACGGTGATAACGGGGCCAGCGACGTCGTCCGCCTACCTGCGGAATTTGCAATTTGACGTGCAGGCGAACACGAGCGCCGGGGCGCGCATTGTGTGGGCCGGAGCGCACTTCACGGCGGAGGGCGGCGTGCATATTCGCGGCACGTGGGAACATCCCATCGTCCTGGGCAGCATCCATTTGCTGACAGGCGAGATGGCCTTTCACGGGAACACGTACCGGCTGACGCGCGGCGACATCAATTTCTCAGATCCGTTTCACTTTGATCCGCTTTTGAACATCGAGGCTTCGACAACGATCAATCCGTATGAAATCACGCTGGATTTTTCAGGGAAGGCGAGCAATCTGCAACTGGCTTACCGCTCCGATCCGCCGCTGCCGGCGAGCGACATCATCAGCCTGCTGGCGCTGGGAACGCCGGGACAGGAAAGCGGGCTGATGACGTCGTCATCGTCGCAGACGCAGAACTTCGGGGCGACGGCGCTGCTGTCCGAGGCGATTTCGAGCCAGTTGGGCGGGCCGATTGCGAAACTTTTCGGCGTGACGAATTTCCGCGTGGACCCGTTCCTGGCAAGCAGCCTGGCGACGAACGGCGTGGAGCAAAGCACGGCGGCGCGCGTGACGATCCAGAAACAGGTGACGCGCGATTTGAGCGTGACGTACAGCACGAATGCGAACTCGAACCAGCAACAGGTGATCGAAGTGGACTATGCGATACGCCGCGACATCACGATCGTGGCGTTGCGCGACATCAACGGAATCTTCGGCATCAACATCAAATTCACAAAACACTTCAAGTAGAACAATTTCGGAAAAAGTTCCGCGATTTATTGCCGCTACTCCGGAAGAACCATCAGGGATTCGGGCGAAAGCTGCACGTGCCAGGGTTGCGGATGCTCCTTCATGCGCAGCCACTTTTCCTTAAACAGCTCGGCTTGCAGGTGATGCTCGCCGCCGGCGTCCGGGGGATTGTGCAAACGAAGATACAGTGTGATGCGGAAGGGCGTTTCGCTGGCGCGGACGAGCCAGCAGGGAAATACATTCGCGCCGGAGGAAACACAGGAAGAGGCTTCGAGGAAGTCGATGTAGTGAGCGCGAATGCCGACGTATTTTGGCGGGATTGGAATTGGCTGCGCGGCGCGCGGAGTTTGCAGGGTGCAATTCCAATCGAGGGCTTCGACGGCATCCGCCGAGATTTGCTTTGCGCTCGAGAAATTCTTGAGGCCTGTGAGCAGAGCGACTTCCAAATTTGGCGGATGGCCGAAGATTTCTTCCTTGGGGCCATGCGCGGCGACGCGGCCGTTGGTGAGCACGACGAGGTTGGTGGCGATGCGGTAGGCCTCTTCCATATTGTGGGTGACGAAAAGGGCGGGGCGGCGGAAGTTCGAGAGCGTGTCGATCAACTGGCGCTCGATTTGGCTGCGGAGATGCGTGTCGAGGGCGGAAAGCGGCTCGTCGAGAAGAAGGGCGTGAGGCTCGATGGCGAGGGCGCGAGCGAGGGCGACGCGCTGCTGCTCGCCACCGGAAAGTTCGCGCGGAGAGCGATTTTCGAAGCCCGCGAGATGCGCCTGCGCGATTTGCCGTTTGACGCGCGCGGCGCGTTCGGCGACGGGCAAACCATCGAGGCCGAAGGAAATATTTTGTGCGACGGTTAAATGCGGGAAGAGCGCGTAATGCTGGAAAAGCAAGCCGACGCGGCGGTCGCGGCTGGGGAGATTGATGTTCCGCGAGGAATCGAAAAGCGCGCGGCCATCGAGCGCGATGCGGCCGCGGTCGGGACGCTCGAGTCCGGCGATGCAGCGCAGCGTCATGCTCTTGCCGGCACCGGACGGGCCGAGAACGGCGAGAGGAGCGGCGTCGCAGGAAAATTCGACATTCAGATTGTAGCCGGCGAGGCGCTTTTCGAATTGGACTTCGAGGGCCATGTCAGCGGCCGGACTCCCGCGTCCATCGCGGGCGCGCGGGATTTTGTAGATGCGTCCAGTAATACATGCCGGCGACCATGACGAGGGAAATGAAGATGTCGATGAGCGACCATGCGACGGCTTGGTGGAGATCGTTGGCCTCGACCGCGAAATAAATGGCGATGGGGATGGTTTGCGTTTTGCCGGGAATGCTGCCGGCGAGCATGAGCGTGGCGCCGAATTCGCCGAGGGCGCGCGCGAAGGCGAGGATTGTCCCCGCAAGGATGCCGGGCCAGGCGAGCGGCAGCGCGACGCGGCGGAAAACGCGCCACTCGGACGCGCCGAGGGTGCGCGCGGCTTGCAAAAGATGCGCGTCGACTTGCTCGAGCGCGGCGCGAACGCTCAAGTACATCAAGGGAAACGAGACGACGGCGGCGGCGATGACCGTGGCGGGCCAGGAAAAAACCACGGTGGCGCCGAAATGCAGAAGCAGGCGGCCGAGCGGGCCGTTGCGGCCGAAAATCAGCAGCAGCAGAAAACCGACGACGGTGGGAGGCAGCACGAGAGGCAAAAGGAAGAGGCTGTCGAGCAGCGCGGGTCCCACGCCGCGCCGATTCGCGCGCCAGATGGCGACCGCGACGCCGATGACGAGCGTGATGGCCGTGGCGGCGAAGCTGGTTTCGAGCGAAATCCAGATTGGCGAGAAATCGAGAGGCATGAGGGATCAGTGTACTGCGGCGGAGGCGGACGGCGCGGCAAAACCGCATTTTTCGAAGAGAGCGAGCGATTGCGGGGATTCGAGCGCGTCGAGAAATGCGCGGGCCGCTTCGGGGGCCTTTGAGGCTTGCAGCAACGCGACGGGATAGAGGATGGGAGCGTGGGAACCGGGCGGCGCCGTGGCGACGACGCGAACGCGGCTGGAAATGAGCGCGTCCGTCGCGTAGACGAGTCCCGCATCGGCGTTGCCGGTTTCGACGTAGGCGAGGACCTGGCGGACGTTTGCGGCGTAAACGATTTTGGATTTCAGCGCGGGGAGCAAATGCAGATGATCGAGAACCTGTTGCGCGTACATGCCGGCGGGAACGGTGCGCGGCTCTCCCATGGCCACGGATTTGATTGCGGATTTTTTGAGGCCGTTGAAATCGCGCGGCGTGGTGGAATTCGTGGGAGCGATGAGCGCGAGTTGATTGGCAAGCAGATCGCGGCGTGTGCCGGGAGCGAGCAGATTTTCACTTTCGAGCGCGTCCATTTGTTTTTCGCCCGCGGAAATGAAAACGTCGACGGGCGCGCCTTGTTCGATCTGGCGCTGAAGCGTGCCGGAAGCGCCGAAGTTGCAGACGACGCGAACGCCGGGATGCTGCTGATTGTAATTTTGGGCCATGGCGTCGAGAGGGCCTTTCATGCTGATGGCGGCGGAGACGGTGAGAGTGACGGGCTGATTGGGTGAATGAATGGGGCTATTGCCGCAGCCGGCGAGGAACGCGCAAAGGGCCATCGAGTGCATGCATGTGGTGAAATTGCGGGCGCGTCGAGGAGAGGTTGTTTGCCGTGGATTTCGCGGTGCGGCCACGTTAAGCGGTCCTTGATTAGTTTTGATTTCGCGATTCACGGCGTCAGTTTGCATGAATCACGGCGTTGGGGCAACAGGCGCGCCAATGAGGATCCGAGATGAGAGTTTGAGGCGATGCTGGCGACGCGCCGGCAGCTTTGAGCACCGATGAAAAGCAGGTCCCTCGCCGCATAGCGGCTCGGGATGACAAACAGAGGCAAGACGGCCTGCGGGGTAGGCCGCGGCCCGACTTTAGTCGGGCCCTACGAGGGCAAAGGATAAGCAGTCGTCGCGGCGAAAACCCGCACCCTTAAAAGCGACCCTTCTTCGTTCCTCAGGGCCAGGGGGTGCGGCACCCGGCGCGAAAGCAGGTCCCTCGTCGCGGTTGCTCCTCGGAATGACAAAGCAAGAAAGAGCAAAACCAACTACCGAAAAACCCGCACCCTTGAACGGCGACCCTTCGTTCCTCAGGGCCAGGGGGTGCGGCACCCGGCGCGGAAGCAGGTCCCTCACCGCATAGCGGCTCGGGATGACAACGCAAACGGGAGGCCAAGAAAACGGCCTGCGTGGCAGGCCGGCCCTACAAAGGCAAGGGCCAAGGCTAGGGCGAAGGCGAAGGCAAAGACGAAGGCAAAGATGAAGACAAGGGCGAAGGCAAGGACGAAGGCAAGAACGACGGCCAAGGCCCGCGCTAGTGATGGTGGCGGAGGGCGGCGAAGGCGGACGGGTCGTCGGGGAAGAAGTAGCCTACGACGATGCCCATGGCGGCGTCGGGGAGGGATTTGCCCGTGGGATTGTTGTAGGCGTCCGTGACGGTGAGGACGTCGCCGCGATGGATGGCGAAGCCGCCGCGGTCAGCGAAAAGAGCGACAGGCATGGAGACGACGCGGCTGGAAGCGTCAAGATTTGGCGCGAGAGTGGTGAGGGTTTCATTCGTGGTGACGTTTTTGAGAACGAGCCACTCGCCATAATCGTGGAGATGGCCGCCGACTCCCAGGAGGCGCCCGGAAAAGCGAAGGCTGAACGGGGCAGTTTTGGTGCTCTGTCCGGGAGGGATATCGTAGCCGGAATTGCCGCAACCCATCACGTCGAACCAGGCGGGATAGACATCTTTCAGGGCGGGCGTCACGGCGGGAGCGGGGGCATTCGAAGAGAAATTTTCCACTGCGCTTGACTGTTCGTTTAGTCTTTCATTTGCTTTGGTATTTGATTTTGCGCGTGCTGCTGTGTTTTGTGCTGTGTTGGCGGCGGCTTGCGCGGTTTGGTAGCCGATGCGAACTTCGAATGATGCGTCGGGGTAATTTTTGGCGGTTGGGTTGGCGAACATAATAATGATACGAATGCGGTCGCCCTTTTTGACCGGATAGCCGAAGCCGGGGACGGCGGGCCAATCGTTCATCTCGCCGCCCGCGCCGAAGATATGTTCTTCCTTGGTGGAGCAGAGGAAATCCGCGCGCTCCGTGTTATAGAAAGCGGCGTGGTGCAGGAGCTTGCTGGGGAGCGGGCGGCCGCGGGCGTTGGTAAGACGCGGATGAAACGCGGTGAGCCAGCCGTCGAACGGGATTGTGTAGAAAAAAACGGGCGGCTGGGCGGCCGTCACGTGATCGGTATGCGGCGGCAAACTGACGGGGCCGACGCGGAGAGTCAATTCGCCGGCGGCTGCGTTGTTGGATACGGTTAACTTCGCGGTGTCCGAAACGGGATGCTGCGCGTCTCTGGCGTGCATCATGCCGTGATGCTTCACTTCCTGCTGATCGGCTTGCGCGAGGCAAGCCGGGCAGAGAACCAGCGCGAACAAAATTGTGAGCGTCGCGGATTTCACTTCTCACCGTCCCCAGGAGCGGTCAGACGAACGGGCATGATACCGCGACTGATGGAGTTTTGCAGCCTGTGACGCGGAATGGTAATGCTCTAAAATCAGCGCACAAGCCCTGTTGCGGAAGACAGGCGGGCGGATGCTTCAGTTCGTCTCGCGGCGCAGTGACAGTGCAACAGAGGAGGGGACGATGTTGAGTTTTCGCAAGGCGTGGAGTGGAATAATGATGCCGGCAATCGCGCTGGCCGTGGTGTTTGCAACGCCGTGCGCCGGCGGAACCGATTTTGTGGCCGGCGTTGCGTCGCGTGTGGCGCCGGCATCAGTGCAAGCAAATAAACTCGATCCGGCGGCGCTGGTTTACAAGCTGCCGAGCCAGATCCGGTGGACCGACGATCCCATCGGCGCGAAGACGGCGGTGCTGGCGGGCGATCCGTCGAAGCCCGGGCTCTACGTGATGCTGGTGAAGTGGACGCCGCATCACATGAGCCATCCGCATTGGCATCCGAACGACCGGTTCATCACCGTGCTTTCGGGCACGTGGTGGGTGGGCACGGGAACGAAATTCGATCCGGACAGCACCGTGCCGATGCCGGCGGGCACTTTCGTCAAACATTTTGGCAGGCAAGTCCACTATGACGGCGCCAAAGACACCGAGGCTGTGCTCGAGATCGTCGGCGAAGGCCCCGCGACCGCCACACCCGCGAAAGGCGCCCATTAGATCGAGAGTCAGCACTGGGTCAAGCATCAGATTTTGTGTTCCCGGCGGTGGTGGCACTGTGGTGCGAGCTTTTCCTATCGTCACGGGCGAGCCGTTTACGGCTGGCGACGACTGGCGAAAGATCAAGACAAGGAACAGCAAGAAGGTCTAGGAGTCACATACCGTTGTTGCGAGAGACTCCCAAGGCCGCGCTGCGCGCCTCGCTGTTCCTGCGCCTGCTTTCGAGGATTAACTGCGGGCTCCCGACTACCCGCCTTAACCGATGTGTAACCGCGTACGCCGGTAATCTTGACGGGCGCGGCCCCGCGCTCCATCATGCGCTCATCTGTTGTTTACAACTCTCAAAGGTGCAACATGGCCCAGGCAGCCACAAGCAGCGCGTCCACAGGCAAAGCGTATGCAAAAAAGGCGAAAGAGCCTCGCGTGGCGAAGCAGATTCGCATCTCCGTCGAAGGCATAGACGCGAACGGTAATCCGTTCAAGCAGCGCGTGCAGACCATTAACATCAGCCGCAGCGGCGCGCGCGTTGACGGCCCGTGTTGTCTGCGCGGGCCTGGTGAAATGGTCGTCGTCAAGCGCCGCTGGAAGAAGGCTAAATTCCGCGTCGTGTGGACGGGACAAATCGGCACTCCGGAAGCGTACCAAATCGGTATCTGCCTCCTCGAACCAGAAAAAAAGGTCTGGTGAAGCCCACCGAAGGTGCCGCGGCGCCGCCCCCCCCAATTCACTTTTCACTTTGGCCTGGAGGCGGCTTTCAGGACGTCGATCATGGGCAACGCGCCATTTGCGCCGCCAATGTAGACGTCGGGTAAATGGCCGTCCCAGTGGGCTTGCATCATTTCGATGGTGCGCAGTTGCAGAAGTTCCGGCGTGATTTGCGTGCGCTGCACATTCAACGCCTCCGCTTCCGCCTTGGCCTGCGTGACTTTCTGCTCGGCTTCCACTTGAATGTGCTTCAGGTCGTTTTCGGCCTTGAGGGCATTCTGCGCCGCCGTCACTTTCGCTTCGATGGCGGTGTTGAATTGGCTGGAGAAACTGAAATCGGTGATGCTGACCGCGTCCACATTGATATGGTGAGCGGCCAGCCGCTGACGCACGTATCCCTCGATGCCGTCACGGACAACGGGCCGGTTGGCAATTAACTGCTCGGCGTCGAAGTGCGCGGTGTTCGCTTTTACGGCTTCCTGGATTGCGGGGACGACGACGCGCGCGACTGCGTCGTTATTCAACTCCGACCAAATATCCGAAACGCAGCACGGGTCTTGCCAATAAGCGAGCGTGACCTGCGTGTGGACTTCCTGCAAATCGTGGCTGGACGCCTGCGAATCGAGCTTTTCGATTTGCACCTGCACAGAGATGGGCTGAACGGTCTCGACAAACGGAATGATGAAGTGCAGACCGGGATTCAAGACGCGGCCCGTGGTGGCGCCGAAGCGAAGTACCACGCCGCGAGAGCCGGCGTCCACGGTGACGAATGACATCAGACACACAAGCGTAATCGCGGCCAGCACCCAAAAGGGCGCGCCGCGCAGCGCCGAGACTTTGATGGAACGGTCGCCGTGCACGTTCTCGATGAAATGAACCGCACGGAACAAGCCGACGCCGACGAACACGATGAATATAAAAAGCAGCACGATTGTCATAGGGAACCCCTTTCTTTGGCGGGGAACGTACGCTGCGGGGTTTGCCGGTGTCAACCTCAAACTTCAGACAAGCCGGCGATCAGGGATTGTATTTTGCGAGCCAGGATTTGATTTGGTCGAAGATGTCGCGGCGTTGCTCCCAGCGCAGCGGGAAGTGCGGCGAGCCGGGATAGGTGACCATTTTTACGGTTTTGCCGCGTTCGGCGAGCAGGATGAAATATTCGCGGCCTTGAAACGTTGGGACGCGGGGGTCGGCGGCTCCGTGAAGGATTAGCAGCGGCGTGGTCACTTTGTCGGCGTACATGATGGCCGAGAATTTCAGGAACGGCTCGGGATCGCGTTCGGGCCAGCGCGCGTCGTAATCCACCTGCGCGATGTCGCTGGTGGGAATGAAGCTGAGCCAATCGGTGATTCCCGCGCCTTCGATGGCGGCGCGATAGCGATTCGTTTGCGTGACAGTCCAAGAAGTCATGAAGCCGCCGGCGCTCCAGCCGAAGATTGCGAGCTTGTGCGGGTCAGCCCAGCCCTGCGCGACGGCATAGTCGGTGGCGCTGTCGACGTCTTCGTAAGCGCGATCGCCGAAGTGCTGGTAAATCGCGTTCAGAAAATCCGAGCCGTAACCGGTGGAACCGCGATACTCGGGTTGCAACACAACATACCCGAGGCCGGCGATGATGCGCGAAAACGAATCGAGGTCGAGCGTGTCATTTGCTTCCGGGCCGCCATGCGGCAGGACGAGGAAGGGATATTTCTTGCCGGCTTCGTATCCCGCGGGGAAAGTCGCGATGCCTTCCAGGTGTATTCCGGCCTTGGACGTCCAATGAACGGCGCGCACGTCGCCGAGCGCGACGTTCGCCAGCACATCGTCGCTTTCATTTGTGATTTTCTTTAGCGAGCCGTTTTCGACGACTGCGAGATTTCCGGCGTGAGCCGGATCAGCGATCGACAAAACGAGAGTGTCCGGCGCCCAGGCCATCTGCGGAGAAATAGGCGTGCCACGGACGATTCCGGCGGGCCAGCGGAAGGCGGTCGAAAGCGTGTTGTTCGCGAAGGAATCCACTTCGGTTTGCACGCCGTGCGCGACGGCGATCCACACTTTGCCGCGCGCGTCTCCGCCGAGGCCAAGCGCGGAGCCGTGTAGCGTTGGCGTGCGATCGGTTGGCGCGCCGCCCGCGGCGGGAACCGTCCAGACGTGATCGGGAGTGAGAACCTCCGTGGTGGTGCTGAGAAAAACGATTTCTTTTCTGGCATTTTCCGCGCCTGCATTCGCCCATGCGATTCCATTTACGGCGTTGTGAATTTCAGCAAGGCGTCGCGCGCCATTGGCATCGCATACATCAATTGTCGAATGCACGTAATGAAAGCCGATTTTCGGATTCGCGGAAAGCACGGCGAGTTCTTGCCCGTTGGGTGACCAGGCGAGAGCGCCAACGTCTTTGAGCGAGCCGCACCACCACGCGCCGGCGCTGCCGTCGGCGTTTACGACGTAAACGCTGGTCTGGTCGTTTTCGACGACGGTGCGGACTTCCGCGAGGGGATCGGTCGTGCGAGGGTCGGCCAGCAGAGCGAAGCGCGAGCCGTCGGGGGAAATTTCCGCGTCGTGCACTCCGCCGGGAAGACTTGTGATTGACTTGGGCTTGCCGTGTTTCACTCCGGCGATGGCGAATTGCGCGGGCTTCTTCTTTTCCGCGAGTGTGCCGTATAAATGCGAGCCGTCTTTCGTGAAGCCGCGCGGAGTGAATTCCTTGGGGAGGTTGAGCTTTTCAGATTGGGAGCCAGAAGCGCCGATGATGCGCCATTCGGTGTTCGTCGTGCCTTTCTGGCCGCCGAAGGTCACCTGGTAAAGGATGGTCTTGCCGTCGGGCGCGACGGCAACAGGTTGCGCGGAACGCAGCGCGGACCAATCGTCGAAGCCGAATGCATGCTTTTGCGGGGGCGTTTGCGGGGCCGCTTTTTGGGCGAGGGCGGGAATCGCCGCGAAGAAAATAACGAGAAACGTGGTGCTGAAAAGTTTTAGGCGCTGGGACGGCATAGTTTTATTCCCTTTCCTGGGCATCGCGGGCGCGTTGGACGCCGCGTACTGGGTCAGTTTGAATTTTGACTCCTTGTGTCACGATAAAGAAAATTCAAACTGACCCACTACGGACGCCGGATATACTTGCGTGCCGTTTTGAGCTTTTTGTTACACTTCCTGCAACCTCTTGCGGAGGTTGAGGGCCGAAAAGATAGCACAGTTCCGGAAGTTGGAAGGCGAAACACAGTGGCGATGAATCGAAGTCAGGCGAAGGCCGAGCACACGGAGAAAACGGGGCATGCGCAGTTCACGGAGACGATTTACGGAGTGCTCTGCGCCGCTTGCCACAATTACATTTTAATTGACCACACGAATTGCCCGCCGGCTTGCCGGGAACATGAGACTTGCCGGCAGGCGTATGGAGCTTAGGGCGTTTCGCGCCCGGTTTCAGGCTCTCCGCGGCGAGTGGACCCAAAGGCTGCAGAGCCTCTAAAAACGAGGCTCTGCGCTACCA
>JBOGNJ010000095.1:0-8716 GCA_050746905.1 Candidatus Acidiferrales bacterium | reverse complement strand
ATCTTTTCCAGCGTCGCTTGCAGACTCGACGGGTCCTCCACGTTGAAGCTCCTCACCGAGCGATCAATCTGCCTCAACAGTCCGCTCAACACTCGCCCCGGCCCCACTTCCACGAAAATCCCCACGCCCTGTGCAATCATTTCGTGTATCGACTCTTCCCAGCGCACCGCCGAGCACACCTGGCGAATCAACGCCTCCCGCGCCTCATCGCCCGTCGTGATCTCGTCCGCGTCCACGTTCGTGATCAGCGGAAAGCGCAACGCCCCAAACTGCGTCGCGCGCAAATCGCGTTCCAGCCGCATCTCGGCGGGCTTCATCAACTCGCAATGAAATGGCGCGGAGACCGGCAACATCACCGCGCGTTTGGCGCCGCTCTGCGAAGCAATCTCCACCGCGCGCTTCACGGCCGCGGCGTTCCCGGAAATCACCGTCTGTTCCGACGAATTCAGGTTTGCCGGCGCTACAATTTCCGAGTCCGCCGCTTTCTTGCAAATCTTGGTAACCTCGGCGTGCGCAAGCCCCAGGATCGCCGCCATCGCGCCCTCTCTCGGCGCGACGGCCTCTTGCATGTAACGCCCGCGCTCCCGCACCAGCTTCGCTGCCGCGCTGAAATCCAGGCTCCCGGCCGCCACCAGGCCCGAATACTCGCCCAGGCTGTGCCCTGCCACAAAATCGGGCGTCACTCCGTTTTCTTCCAGCACCCGGAAAGCCGCAACGGAAACAGTCAGGATCGCCGGCTGCGTGTTCTCTGTAAGCTTCAGTTCCTCTTCGCTTCCTTCGAAGCAAACATGCGAAAGAGAAAACCCCAGCGCCGCATCCGCCAAATCGAAAACCTTGCGCGCGGCCGGAAATTTCTCCGCCAGCTCGCGGCCCATGCCCGGATATTGCGATGCCTGTCCCGGAAAAAGAAATGCGATTTTACTCATGAAGGTCCCATTTTGCGATGCGTCCCGGCGGACAACCCCTAAGCCGGTTCTATCTCTCTTTGAATGGAATGTCCAGCCGGCTCGACTTCCCCTGGTGGGTCAGTTTGAAATTTTCCTGATAATGACACAAGGAGTCAAAATTCAACCTGACCCATCACCCGACTTCCCGTTTCAGGCGCGCACGCTGGCGCCCACTGCGGAAAGCTCCTGTTCGATCTTTTCGTTCACTTTTGCCCGGCAAAGTTCGTTCGCCACGCGAATGGCATTCTTGATGGCGTTGGAATTCGAGCGCCCGTGCCCAATCACCGTGATTCCCCGCACGCCCAGCAGCGGCACACCGCCGTACTCCGAGTAATCGATCTTCTTGCGGAACTCGTCGAACGCGTGCCGCGACAGCACGTAACCCACCTGCGCGCTCACGCTGCTTTTCAGCGCCTTCTTCAACATTCCGCCCACGTGCTCCACCAGCCCTTCGCTGATCTTCAGCACAATGTTGCCGATGAAGCCATCGCAGACAATCACGTCCACGTTGCCTTTGAAAAAATCCTTGCCCTCCACGTTCCCCGTAAAATTCAATCCGGTCTGCTTCAATCGGTTCGATGCTTCGCGCGTCAGCTCGTTACCTTTCATTTCCTCTTCGCCGATCGAGAGAATCGCCACGCGCGGCCGGCGCGTCCCGAAAATCGTCCGGTAGTAAATTTCTCCCATGATCGCGAATTGTTCCAGTTGCTCTGGCTTCGAATCCACATTCGCTCCCACATCCAGCAGCACCGCGGGATTGCCTTTGGCCGTGGGAAACGCCGCCGCCAGCGCCGGACGATCCACCGAGGGCAACTGCCCCAGCACGAAGCGAGCTATCGCCATCACCGCTCCGGTGTTTCCCGCGCTCACCAGCGCATCCGCCTGCCCGCTCCGCACCATTTTCGCGCCCACGTGAACGGAGCTGTCCCGTTTCTTGCGGAACGCATGCGACGGCGAGTCCTCCATCGTGATCACTTCCGTGGCATTAACGATGTCGATGGAAAGCCCGCGGTGGGAGTGCCGGTTCAATTCGGCGCGCACTTTTGGCTCGATGCCGACCAGCACGATGCGCACGCCATACTGGCGCGCGGCAAGCACGGCCCCTTCGACTTCGGCGCGAGGGGCGTGGTCGCCCCCCATGGCGTCCAGCGCAATCGTAATCATCGGATCACTGCTCAAGAGTAGCAGGAATTACAGCAGGAACTGCCCGCGTCTAAATCAGGCCGAGGTATCCACCACCGCGCGGCCCTTATAGTATCCGCAATGCGGGCATGCGCGATGGGGCAGCTTGGGTTCGTGGCAATGCGGACACTTTGAAATCGTCGGCGCTGTCAGATGGTCATGCGCGCGCCGCGTGCTCGAGCGTCTTTTCGAGTGGCGTCGTTTCGGATTCGGCATTCCTGCTCCTATTGGCGGAGACGCACAGCCTCCTGCCTGGAAAATTCCTTGCTAAGCCCTGTTTTATTGCTTTTTCGACCAGTCTTGCTTTAGGCGTGCGAGCGGCGCCAGGCGCGGGTCGGCGGCATGGGTTTCGCAGCGGCACTCTTCCTGGTTCAAGTTCACACCGCAGTGCGGGCACAGCCCCCGGCAATCGCTGCGGCAAATCACCTTCATCGGAAGCGACAAATTCACCTGCTCGGCCAGCACATCGGCCAAAAACAATCCGTCGCCCTCAAAAAACGCAATCTCCGTATCGTCTAAATTCAAACGGAATTCCTCTTCCCGGCTCACCGAATTCATCGGTCGGTAAAACAAATCGAAATTCTTGCTCACTTCCTCCACCACGATCTCCAGGCATCGCGCGCACACCATCTCCAGCCGCGTATGGAACGTGCCGTAGATCCGGATCTGGTCGTCCACCAGTTCCGCCGTCGCCCGCACATCCAGCGGCTCTACCTGATGAAATTCGCCTGAATGGAAATCGAGCGCGCCCGGAGCGTAATTCTTCCGGATGCGTATTTTCCTTGTGGCGAGTTCGTGTACGTCGAGAAACATCTAAAATTCCCGGGAATCGTGTGAAAAGCCATTATAAGGTGCGGTCGCTCAATGTCAAGGAAGCCTCCCGCAAAGCTTTCCATTGACGCGAATCGGGTACTCGCCCAAACGGCCCAGCGCACTCTTTGTTCTTGTAGGGGCCGATCGGATTTATCGGCCCGCGCACACTGGGTCGAAGTGCAAAACTCCCCGACAAAATTACTGGCCCGATTCCCGCAACAGCACGATGTCCGCTTGCGTGTTACCGCGAAGAATTCCCAGCATCTTGCCGTCAGGCGACCAGTAAAAGTGGACGTTGAAAATCCCGGACTTGAAATTCGTAATCTGCCGCCCCGGCCCGCCATCGAGCGGCTCAATCCACAGATTCGATACTCCGTTCTCCACGATCGGGTAGGCTACTGACTTTCCGTCTGGAGTGAACCGCACGTATCCGGAAATCCGCGGGTCAGGCTTTAGCGACTGCCGCGCAGGATTGGGTCCCGAGTCGAGCTTTACAATCTCAATTTCCGCTCCTCTCGCTCCGCTCTGAAATAAAAAAGGCAAGTACTTGCCGTCGGCGGAGATCCCGGCTACCGGCGCCGCCGCGAATCCGTTGGGAATCACCGTTCCGGGTACCACCTCCGGCTTTCCTCCGTTAACCGGCACTCTCAGTATCCGGCCCGCCGCGCCATCCGTGTAATAAGTCCATTTTCCATCGGCGGAGCAAACCGGCAAAAGGTCGGCTCCTCCGTGCGTCAGTTGCAGAGGGTCGGAGCCATCTACATTCACTCGCCAAATCTCGCTCCCGCTCGTTCCTCCGTGAAAAGCCCATTCGAGCACGAGGTAGCTTCCTCCGCACGGGCTGACCGCTCGTATGAATCCTGCGGGATCGCTTTCCAGAGTCGCCCGGTTCGTTGCGTCGGTATTCATCCGCATCAGGTTCGGCCCGTCGCTGACGAAGAGCTGATTCCCTGGCGCCCAATTGAAAGCGTAGACATCGGGGATTTCAGGAAGCGCCGCCTCCTGCGCATTCTTTTCACCGTTCGTGGACACAAGACTAAGCGTGCGGCTCGTCTTCACCTGCACCGTCGCCATTGTCCGGCCGTTGGAGGAAAGCGTCAGAGTCTCGTAGCTGTTGGTATCCCGCGTGATGTCCCGGAAAGCTCCGCCGGGATACGCAACATATCCGATTTGCCCTTGTGCGTAATTCGGACGCATATGGTAATTCGCCACTATCCCTCGTCCATCCGGCAACCAATGCAGTTCGTATATCCGTTTGTCGGGAAACGTAGCAAGCACGCTGATCTTCCCGCTCGCCACCTCGAGTAATCCGATTCCCCCCGAAGCGCTCGATGACGGATTCAAGTTGTAAGCGATTTTTCTGCCATCCGGCGACCACGACAGCCAGCGCGGAGGAATGGAGGCGTGTGTTTCGACGTGAAGCACTTGTTCGTCGCCTCCATCTGGATTTGCGCTCAGCAGCCGCACTTGGCCCCCAACCGGATCATTGGCGCGGAAGTAGGCGACACGTTTCGCGTCGGGCGAAAACGCGATGTCGCTGTCCACGTCCGCCGCCACTTGCCGCGGCGTCCCGCCCAACACCGGCGCACGATAGAAATTGAATGTGGTGGTGCTCCGGTCGCTGGCTTCGCGGAAGTAGATGTAATTCCCGTCGGGCGAAAATGCCAGGCTGCGATAAATCGCCGGCGAAGCAGGGATGATCTGCGTGTCGCTGTTCGTTGGAACGTTGCGCAACCACAGGCTCGCCTTGCCCTTTTCATCTTGTACGCTCAGGACGTAGTTGCCGTCGGGCGAAATCGCGGCAAGCTCGGACTGCCCTGTGTTGGTCAACTGCGTGATCGCGAAATTCTCGAACGCAATCTTCCGCCTGCCGTGCAGAAACGCGTAAATCCCGTAACTCGCTGCGGCAACCAGAACCATCACAATCACTACGACGGCGGTGAGCCCGAATTTGTGTTCGCGGGCGACGGCAGCCACGCCTGAGCTCCCCGATCCGTGCGCCGCGCTCTCGCGACCGCCGCTCGAAACGGCGCGTGAGGGCGCCGCCGCCGAACTCCCGGCGACGTTCCGCGCCGAAGAGCGGCTCGAATCTGTGTCGCGCTCCCCGCTCGCAACGGGAGCGCTCGAATCGCGCTTCAGGCGCTTCAGGTCCGCGCGAATATCCGCCGCGTGCTGATACCGCACGTCGCGGTCTTTTTCGAGCGCCTTGGTGATGATCCGTTCCAGCTCAGCCGGAACGTCTGGATTCAACCGGACGGGCGGCACCGGCGCTTTTTCGAGAATGGCGTTGAAAATGATCGCGCTTGTGTCGCCCCGGAAAGGCATTGCGCCGGTCGCCATTTCATACAGCACCGCCCCGAAGGAAAACAAATCTGTGCGCGCATCAAGCTCTTCGCCCCGCGCCTGCTCGGGCGACATGTACGCCACCGTCCCGACCGTCGCGCCCGGGCTTGTCAGATGTTCCTCGGCGTCATCCATTGTCGCCTGCGTCGCGCCCTGCGCGCCTTCCATCACTTTTGCCAGGCCGAAATCGAGAACCCTCGCATGCCCTCGCGTCGTGATGAAGATGTTCGCCGGTTTGACGTCGCGATGGATGATGCCGCGCGCATGCGCCGTTTCCAGCGCGCTGGCGATCTCGATCCCCCATTCGAGCAACAGTTCGAGCGGCACGGGCTTGCCCTCGATCCGGTGTTTCAGCGTCGTGCCTTCCAGGAATTGCATCGCGAGAAACGCCTGCCCATCGCTCTCGCCGATTTCGTAAATCGTGCAAATGTTCGGATCGTCCAGCGCCGAAGCTGCGCGCGCTTCGCGCCGAAGTCGTTCAAGTGACTGCGCATCTCGCGCCAGTTCCGCCGGAAGAAATTTCAGCGCGACGTGCCGGCCCAGGCTCAGATCCTCGGCCTTGTACACCACGCCCATTCCACCCCCGCCCAGTTTTTCAACGATGCGGTAGTGGGAAACGGTACGCCCGATCAGCGGATCTTGTTCTGTCATGCGCGCATTCGCGATTTGAATTCGCTCTCTGGCTGCGCGGCATCTTAGGCCGCCCGCCACCCCAAGTCAACGCGCCTAGCGGCCAGTCCGTTAAGCACCGAACAGAAGCGTTTTCCTCATCTTCCAATCCTCGGTTACGCTCATGAAAGATGTATGCTTTGCATATGGCGGGAGACGACAGAGAGATTCTGCGCGCGCGTGTCGGACTATGTCTCGACTGCCGCCATTCGCGCCGCATCACCTCTGACCGCGGCGCCGAGTTCTACATGTGCGCGCTTTCCAAAACCGACCCGCGCTTCCCGAAATATCCCCGGCTCCCCGTAATTTCCTGCCCCGGATATGTGCCGGAAGATCCTTCGCGCGCCTGACGCAGGCTATCTATCGAGCCGCGCGCGGTTTCTCTATGCCGAATTCCTTTTCGTGCTGCTGCAGCAGGTAATTGTCCGTCATCCCTGCGACGTAATCGCAGACCACGCGATAGAGCAGCCCTCTCCGCGCCTCATCCGCATAAGCGCGCGGCATTCGCTCCGGATGCTCCATGTACAGCACAAACAGCTCATCGAGCGCCGCCACGCTCCGGTCGCGGTCCTCGATGATTGCCGGATTCTCGTACAGCCGTGTGCGCAGAAATTCCTTGAGCGCCGCATTCTGTTTCATCACCGCCGGTGAAAAACTTGCCAGCCGATTCGGATGCCGCCGAATATCCTCAATGCTCGCGGCTCCCGCGCTGCCAACCGCCTCGCGCGTCTGTTCAATCAAATCCGTCGCAAATATATCGAGGACAGACTTCAGCGCTTCGTTGAATTTCAATTTCCGCCGCCCGCCCGGGTAACGTTCATCGACGCTTGCAAAGGCCTCCCCGAAAACAGGCGCCGCCGCGCATAAATCGTTCAAGTCCAGCAGCCGCGCCTCGAATCCATCATCCAAATCCGCCATGCTGTAAGCAATCTCATCCACCAAATCAATGAGCTGCGCCTCAAGAGGCGGCCGCTCGTCCAGCAGATATTCCGCCAGTTCCGGATATTCCACGGCCGAATAGTCGCGCGAATGCTTGATAATCCCTTCGCGCACCTCGAACGTCAGATTTAAGCCGGGAAAATCCAGGTACCGCTGCTCGAATTTCTCCACAATGTGCAGTGCGTGCAAATTGTGATTGAAGCGCTCGCCGTGCTCGCGCATCCGCGCGTCCAGTTGGCGCTCGCCCGCATGCCCAAACGGCGGATGCCCGATGTCGTGCACCAGCGCCAGCGCCTCCACTAGATCGCTGTTAAGTCGCAACGCGCCGGCAACCGTTCGCGCAATCTGCGCGACTTCCAGCGTATGCGTCAGCCGGTTGCGGAAATGATCCGAGAAACGCGTCGTGAAAACTTGCGTCTTCGCTTCCAGCCGCCGGAAAGCGCGCGAATGCACCACGCGGTCGCGGTCGCGCGCATAGTCGTTGCGATACGGATGCTGCGGCTCCGCATATCGCCGCCCTCGCGACCGCCGCACGTCCATCGCATACGCAACAAGATTTCCCGCACCGTCCATCTCGCCATTGTAACTGGTCCCGCCACGCCCCACTACAACACGTCTCATAAATGGCTGCCATAGGAGCGCGGGGCTTCAGAGTCTGTGTGATTGCGTCCATTTCGCGCCGGGGCACGGCCTCAGTTCATCCTGCCTGTCCTGAGCCTTTTGGCGAAGGCAGGCACAAAGGGCCGTGCCGTAAAGGAATGCGAGGAGAGCGGCTTTAGCTGTGCCGTAGCCTGTGGAGTGCGGCGGCTAGACGCCGCTTTGCCTTCTTAGTTGGCTGGCTTGGCCGATCCTTCGCGCTTCCCGCTCGGCCAATCCGATTTCAGTGCTAGAATCCCGCCCCGGCCCTTTGCCTCCAAATTGAATTGGTCGTGCAAATCGCAAAATGACCTTCACGCTCGCGCTCATCTGGCCGCAGCCGCTCGACCCCTTGCACTCGATGGCGCTCTCCGCGCTCGTCGCCGTCGTCCCTCTCGCGATTGTCCTCGTCTTGATGGGAGGCTTGCGCAGGAGCGGCCTCCTTTCCACCGTTTGCGGTTTGCTTTCCGCCGGAGCGCTCGCCGTTTTCGTTTGGCGCATGCCTTTCGTGCTCGCTCTGTGGAGCACAATCTTCGGCGTGCTCTACGCCCTCTGGTCCATCATGTGGATCGTCGTCGCCGCCCTGTGGCTTTACAACCTCACCGTCGAAACTGGCCAATTCGATCAATTGCGCCGCTGGATGACGCAGCGCGCCTCCGGCGACCCTTGCATTCAAGCCATCCTCGTAGCTTTTTGCTTCGGCGCACTTCTCGAAGGCACCGCCGGCTTCGGCACGCCCGTCGCCATGACGGCTTTTCTCCTCGTCGGTATGGGTTTCAAACCGCGCCGCGCCATTGTCGTCTCGCTTATCGCCGATACGGCTCCCGTGGCCTTCGGAGCCTTGGGCATCCCCATCGTCGCTCTCGCTGGCGTCACCGGCCTCAATATGATGAAGCTCTCGTCCATGGTTGGCAGGCAGCTTCCCTTGATTTCCTTCATTCTGCCGGCCTATCTCGTCTGCGTGGTCGCGGGCCGCAAAGGATTCCGGCGGACGTGGCCTGCCGCGCTCGTCGCGGGATTGAGCTTCGCCCTCGCACAATTCTTCGTCTCGAATTTCTGGGGCCCGTGGGCCGCCGACATCATCGCCGCGCTCGCCTCAATCGCCGCGCTCGTCGCCTTCCTGCACCTCTGGAAACCCGGTTCTCGCGAAGTCGAGGGCACACGTCAGGCCACGGCTTCAGTTCATC
>JBOGNJ010000094.1:0-2527 GCA_050746905.1 Candidatus Acidiferrales bacterium | reverse complement strand
AATGGGAAGGTTATCTACGTGAACGCGAACCCGCCAGTCAAGTCGAACCGGCATAAACCGGCTAAGGCCCAGGTAACGCTTGGCGCGCCCGTCAAGCTGGCGTCGGTCGTCAATTCCGCCGCGGAACGCAATCACGTTGATCCGGCCCTGGTACAGGCGGTAATTCAGAACGAATCCGCATGGAATCCGAACGCCGTCTCGCCTAAGGGCGCATTCGGCTTGATGCAGTTGATCCCATCCACGGCAGAACGTTTCGGTGTAGGCAACGTGTTCGACCCGGCCCAGAATATCGAGGGCGGGACGCGGTATTTGCGGGAGCTGCTTGACCTCTACCATGGCGACCTGAAGAAATCTCTCGCGGCATACAATGCCGGCGAGCAAGCCGTGGCGCGTTTCGGCGGAGTGCCTGCGTACCCGGAAACACGTGCGTACGTAAGAAAAG
Source organism: Candidatus Acidiferrales bacterium (assembly GCA_050746905.1). GTDB lineage: Bacteria > Acidobacteriota > Terriglobia > Acidiferrales > UBA7541 > DAHUXN01. The sequence goes on along the minus strand of JBOGNJ010000094.1, from coordinate 2,085 downwards.
TGACCAACACCTACTTCCAGTCCGGCTCAGGACACTCGCCGACAGGCGACTTCCAAAGGCATTTCCCGATCCGTGAAGTCACGGATCGCAGCGGCCGGGCTCTGTTCACGAACGAATGACGCAACGCGGGGGAATCCGGCTTAAGACGCTTTCTTCTGTCTCGCTCGTAGCCGTTTGTGCGATTTCACTGGCGTTGATTTTTGCTGCTCTATCTACGCCGGCGGCAAGAGCGCAGTCATTGCATGCCCAGGCAACAGCGCAATACGTTAAGGCGCAGCAAATGCGCCAGTCCCTCGAAGCCAAACCGGAAGACAACCGCACACTTGCCGAATACAAAAAGGTTGTTGCCGCATACCGCAGAGTTTATTTGCTGACGGCCTCTGCTCCGGAAACGACGCTTGCCTTGCAGGCTGTCGGGCAGCTTTACCGCGACATGGGCGACGATTTCGATCAGGAGTATTACCAGTCGGCAATCGTCACGTATAAGTTTTTGGTTTCGCAATATCCCACCAGCAAGCTGCGCTCCGACGCGCTTTTCCAGATCGGTGAAATCCAGAAAGATGGCCTGGGCGACACGGCCGAAGCGAAAAATGCCTTCACGCAATATCTCCAGCGATTCCCGCATTCGGAACAGGCCGCGGACGCGCGCAAAGAGCTGAAGGAACTCGCGTCCATGCCCGCCAAGCCGTCGGCGAGCGCCGTTCGCGCTGCGAATTCCACGCGAACGAACCAAGAGCGCCGCATCGTCGGAGACGCGCCTTCGCCAAAAGTAGCGAGCGTTGCGGAAAAAACCGCAAGTCAAGCGAACGACGACGCGGAATCAAACGAAACAGCGGACGCCCCAAAGAACGGCGAGCCTTCGAGCGTGACCGCGATTCGCACGTGGAACGCGGACGACTACACGCGCGTGGTTGTCGATCTGAATGGCGCCGTGAAATACCAATCCGCGCGCATCAAGAATCCGGACCGCATTTATTTCGATCTTTACCAGGCGCATTTGGGGCATTCGCTGACCGACAAAGAACTCGCGGTACAGAATGGGTTCCTGAAAAACGTGCGCGTGGCGCAAAATAAATCCGGCGTCGTTCGTTTGGTGCTCGATGTCCGGAGCATCGAGGGATATTCCGCGTTCCTGCTGCCGAATCCGTGCCGGCTGGTGATCGATGTGCATGGCACGTCAAGCGCGGCAAATTCAGCGCCCGCGGTGACGGCGCCCGCGAGACTTGCGGGAGACCGCCCGTCCACGGGCACGGCTTCATCATTGGCGTTGACGGAGAAAGTTGACGTATCGTCTACTGCTGGAGCGGGTACCGCGGAAGAGTCCGGCGGCGGACCGAATCCGGCCGACAGCAGAGTGGGACGCGCTGAGCACAACGACCGCGTCTTGCCTCCTGTTTCCCCGCTGGCTGATAAACCAACGCGCGACGGCGCGCGCTCCATGACGCGGACACTGGGCCTGAAAATCAATCGCATCGTGATTGATCCGGGCCATGGCGGGCACGATACCGGAACCATCGGTCCGCACGGTATGCTCGAAAAGAACGTCTGTCTCGACGTGGCGCTGCGGCTCGGCAAGCTGATCCAGCAGAAATTGCCCGGCGCTCAGGTGATCTACACGCGCAAGACGGATGTGTTTGTGCCGCTCGAAGAACGCACGGCCATTGCGAATCAGGCCGACGCGGATTTGTTCCTCTCGATTCACGCGAACTCGAGCCATGACGAGCAGGCGCGCGGAATCGAGACTTACTACTTGAATTTCACGTCGTCTCCGGAAGCGCTCGAAACAGCATCGCGCGAAAACGCGGTTTCGAATGCGTCCATTCACGAGCTGCAGGACCTGATCAAGAAAATCGCGCGGAATGATAAGATCGAGGAATCGCAGGAATTGGCGACCGATATTCAGAGCTCGTTGTCCACGCAGCTTCGCAAAGTCAGCACCGCGGAACGAAATCGCGGCGTGAAGAAAGCGCCCTTCGTCGTTTTGATCGGCGCGGACATGCCGTCGGTGCTGTCGGAGATTTCATTCCTCAGCAATCCCACCGATGAGCGCATGCTGCGAAAGGGCGCGCAACGCCAGCGCATCGC
>JBOGNJ010000093.1:0-9065 GCA_050746905.1 Candidatus Acidiferrales bacterium | reverse complement strand
ACTGGCCCGCGCACCCCGCGCAGATTTTCCCGCCCGCGAATGGTCGGCTTCGCCAGCAACCACGTCGCCGGCCACACCAGCAAATAATAGATCCCCAGCCGAATCCACGTGACCGGCCACCGCTGCGCCCAGCGCGGAAAGTTATACGTTCGCGGACGCGCCGGAGGCTCGCGCAGCAATCGTTCCAGTTCGCCAACCGTCTTCGCCTCCGCAAATCTCGTCCCCCCCAAATCCACCTGGTATTTTTCTTCCAGCGCGCTCATCAGCTCCACGCGGTCCAGCGAACTCAACTGCAAATCGCGTTCCAGATCCGCATCCGCCGCCACTCGCAAATTCCCGCGCCGCGTCACGCTCGAAATCAAATCCCCGATCGCGCTCCGCTTTTCATTGCCGACACTTGCCTTCGTCTCTCCCAATTTTTCGGCCACCGCTTCTCGTATTCGCGGCAGCAACGGCTTCTGCGTGGGAGTTCGCGGAAAATCCGGCTCCTCCCAGACGATCCACCGCCGCATCCGCTGGTATTCCGCGAGCGACTGGTTCGCCGCGTCCACAATCGCCGCCGCATTCGCCTGCGGATTCTCAAGCAGCAGCACCGCGCACGCCTCAGCGTTTCCCTCGCGCTCGATTCCCACGACGACGCAATCCCGCACGTCCGCTTGCCGCCGCAGCGCCGCTTCCAAATCCTCAGGATAAACGTTCATCCCCGCCGGCGTCACAATCACGTTTTTCCGCCGACCCTTGAAAAAAAGATTCCCCTCCGCGTCCATCTCGCCCAAATCGCCCGTGAGAAACCATCCCTCCGCATCCGCCATGGCATCGAGCCGCCGCCCCTGCCAGTAACCCGACGCAACATTTTCCCCGCGCACCAGAATTTCGCCTTCCGCGCTCAGCTTGATTTCCATCCCCGGCATCGCCTTGCCAATCGACCCTTTGCCCGTGCGGAACGGATGATTCACGCTCACCAGCGAAGTCGTTTCCGTCAGCCCATAACCCTGAATCACGGCATAGCCGAGTCTGCGCCAAAAAGTCTCCACATTTTCCGGCAGCGCCGCGCCGCCCGAGATCAGCGCCCAGAATTTCCAGCCCAACTTCCCGTGAACGCGCCGGAACCGCCAGCAGCGTTTCAGAAAGTGCTCGCCATCCGCCGCCACAAAAACCCTGCGAAATTTTTCGATGCCCCCCTCCGCCTCGATTTCCCGCTCCACTTGCCCTTGCAACGATTCAATCAGCCGCGGCACAGCCACCAGCGCCGTCACGCGTTCCCGCCGAATCGTTCGCGCCACTTCCGCGGGACCGAGCGTGTCGAGAAAAATCACCGTCCCTCCCAGCAGCGGCGGAATGAACAGGCTCATCAATTGCCCGAAGACGTGGCTCAACGGCAGCAAATTCAGGAATCGCAGCGGATGCACGAATTTCTCGTAGCTCAAATAGTCCTGAATTTGCGCCTCCAGAGGCTCGATATTCGCCAGAATGTTTCCGTGCGTCAGCACCACGCCGCGCGGCTCCGCCGTCGTCCCCGAAGTAAACACAATCTCCACCGCATCGCTGCGCTTCCGACCCGTCGCGGTAAATCGCGCTTCTTCCGCCGGCGAAGAACTTGCACCCGCGTCCGTGAGCTCTTCCAGCGAAAGTTCCGGCCGCCCGATTTTGCCTGCGTCCACTCCGCGCGAATGGATCAGCAGCTTCGCATCCACCATCTCCGCCACGCGTCCCGCGAACTCCGCCGTCGCGACGCGATCAATCGGCGCCACCACCACGCCTCGCAACACGCAGCCGAAAAACGCCGCCACCCACTCTGCGCAGTTGTCTCCCCACAGCAGCACGCGCTCTCCCGGGGCGATTCCGCGCGCCTCCAACTCCCCCGCGAACCCGCGCGCCGCCTCGACGATACGCCCGTACGACCATCGCTCCATGCGATAGCCGCGCCGGTGCGCCACCGCGATTTCCTTGCCGCGCCGTCTGTATTCGTCCAGAAATTCGACCAGGGATTGCCGCGCCATTTCAGGAGGAAGTTTCTCTCATCCGAGCCAACTTGCAAAGCGCCGCGCGCATCAAATGCCGCGCGAAAACAAAAAGCCCGGCAGCGGTATCATCCGCGCCGGGCCTTTTTTGTAATTTCGTTTCTGTTTCTACTGGGGATTCTGCGGACTCTGCGGATTCTGTTTCGCCATGTCCGGTTTTGTGGGAGCGGCGGCCGTCGCATCCGACGAGTTCTGGTAACGCGTCAGATAAGGCATAAACGGCGTCACTTCAAAGGGCATTTTTTCCCGCGCGGAAAGCAATTGCACGGGCTTGGTCTTCACCAAGTCTACCGTATCGTCCCACGAATTGAGCACCACCCGCGAACCCAGCGGAAGCGCTGCAATCTGATCGATCTTCATCGGCTGCAACTGGGGAGCCGCCTGCACCAATTGCGACGCCATGAACACATGGTTGCCCAGATTCGCGCTGATCAGCGACGGCAACTGTTTTTGTTCAGCCGCCACTTGTTTCAGGAAAAGCCCGGCAGTGCCAAGCTGGTTCTTGTACGGCGAATTCTTCAACAGCTCGATCGCTTTCTTCGCCGCGATTTCTTCGTCGCCTTCGGAATTGCGGAACGACATTCGCTTCATCGTGTCCGCCGTCGAGACCATCGTCGTATCGTTGAATGAGTACGCATCCGGAAGCGGCGAACCCGTTACCACGCCGCCAAGCTGGTGCGCCAGTATGGCGGCCAGACTTGGCTCATCGGGCAGCACGTCCAGCAACCCACGGCTCACCACGATGGTATGTCCGATTGTGAAGGCCTCGAGTGTCGAAGTCAGCAGCACGCGGCAGCGAATCTCCGGCTCGATATCCAGATTATTCGTCACCTCCAGGTTGTTCACCACCGTGCTCATCACTTTGTCCACGGGTCCCGGAGGCGCCAGCAATCCGTTGCGTTGCAGCCTGTCGATCACATTGTCTTCGCCTTCGCGTTGCCATTCCCGTTCCGCCATCACCGGAGAAACGTCCTTCGACGCATCCGCCTGGTCCTGAATCGGCTTTGCCGCTTCAATCTGCAGGTCGCTGAATTCCGTCTCGTGGTTGCCCAACTTCAGGTCATAGCCCCACAGCCGCGTTTGCGAACGGTAGCGCACATGGCCAAACGGAAAGTCCTTCAAATCCGATTCCGCGCTGTAAATGTACGAGGGGATCCACTGATTCGGCGCCACGTTTGTGCGCCAGCTATCGAAGTGCAGATTCCAGCCGAAGGTTCGCGCCACAGGCACGAACACTCCGTTGAACCGCACGATCGCATAATCCTGGTTCTCCACCCAGATGCGTCCCTGGAATCTGCCGTCGCCCGATTTCGGCAGCGGCGTCACGTCGAATACCATGCACTTCACGGAGCCGAGAAATTCGTTCCGCACATAATCGAATTTGTAATGCTGCTTGTCGAAATGGACTGGATCCACAAAAATCATCTGCAGGAATCCCTCGGGCACATACGAATTCCCCAGCAGGTTGCTAATGTCCTTGATCGGATTTAGCTTGTGCTTCCATCCGCCCTCGTCACCGGGCAGCATCGAGCGGTCGACAACGCCTTTGCTCAGCTCCGCCACGCCTAGGTAGTAGTGATCCTTCTCCGGCACACTCCCCAGTTGCGGATCCGGCCGCATATCTTGAATGTAGGTTTCTACGATGGGAGTGTAATGGCGCAGCGTGGCGACTTCTTGACGTTCCCGCGCAATAATTCTGTCGGTGACTCCCGCCACTGTGTTCGGCTGGCTGGGCGTGATGACCAGATGTTCCGGCGTTTGCGCCGGCTGAGTCTGCTGAGTTTGCGCTGCTAATCCCCCCGCGAATGCTAACCCGAGAGCTGCAGCAAGAACGTACCTCAATCCGCTACCCATGACTGCTCCCCCCTCAATCGCAATCAGTACGCTAGCTCGAAGTCGATCCGTACATTGGCCGGAAAGTCGACTGGCTGCCCATCCTGGCGGGCTGGTTTGAATCGGATCTTTTGCGCGGCAGCCTCCGCGTTCTGATCCAGACCATGGCCCAGGCCCTTCACTACGCGCACCACTTGGACTTCCCCCGAAGCTTTGAAAACCACCTGCAGCAACACCTCACCCTGAATCTTCAACTGCCTTCCCTCTGCGGTGTACTCTGGTTTCGGCTTGAAAAGAATCACCGGCCCTTCCTGAGCTGCCGCGGCATTCGAAGCTTTGTGCGCGTGCGGCGCAGTCGCCACTCGATCATCGGCGAAGACTCCCTGCTGCACCTTCCCGCCGTTCCGCACGCCACCCGCGATCGCCGTCTGGTTACCAAACCCGGCGCTGGCAACAACGCCCTGCACGCCTTTCGCGCCTCCCGTCCCGTTTCCTTTCCCGGGCCCGACCGGCATATCAAATCCGCCCGCTCGCGCGATGTTCACTGGCTGCGTCACCTTCGCTTTGGCAGGCAAGCCGTCCGGGTCGCCAAAGCCGCCCGTCTGTACGGGAGCCTTCGGCTGTTTCAAATCCGGCATCGCCGAGCTTCCCAGAGATGTCGTTGGTTTGTCGGGCACCGCGCGCGCGAATACGTTCACCTGCGGCGCTGTCGTCGGGTTTCGACGAATCACAGGCTTGGACACGACCGGCTTCTCGAACACAGGTTCGATCATTTTCGGTTTCGGCGGTTCAGGCACCGGCACTAGTTCGGCTTTTGCCACTTCCACGCGCTTCACCGGCACCAGCTTTGGACGCACTCTCGGTTGCGGCTTCCATGCCCGGACAGGCGGAGCGGTAATTTCCGTTATCATGTATTGTTTTACATTGTCCATTTGTTTCGGGAACAATAGCGGAAGCCATAGCGCGCACGCCAGGACTAAAAACTCAACTCCGAATCCGGCGGTGAATGAGCGCCAGCGCGGCTTTCCCGCTGCCAGCAGCGTGAAAGGCGCTTCGTAGTTTGGACTTGGATAGTGCCCGTTTCCGTTTGAAGACATCGATGGCTTTCCCCGCGTTGGTACCCTTCCCGTTGACCTTATGACACTAATCGGCGCAAGCGACATTGTAGTACTGGGGCCAGCAGCTCGGTGAATAGTACGATTGTACCAGTCTCGAACTTGGTTGCCTTAAATGATACCTGAACCGTGTCCCAGTGTTCCCCCCTGTGGTATTTTCCCTGCTTTTCTCCTGCTTGTAGAACACGCGACTCCGTGCACAGTTTCGTCCGTTAACTTCCTCTGCACGATTTGCTCCATTCGTCCTCTCCAAATCCGGATTTCGCCATCGCCCTCTGCAAACTCAATCTGAATACGCTTCTGACCCAATGTCAATCAGGCGGCAAGGGTATAGGTCCGCAAAAAACTCTGCATAGCTTTTAAGGTACCAACGGTAATTGTCCGATCGACAGCGCGTAAAGATTTCCTATTCCTGCGAATTCCTTCTGCCGGCCCTATTTGCCTGAAATTCTTTACATAATGCCGGAAAAAATTCATACACAAACAAAAGAGGCCCGGTTCTTCCCGGGCCTCTCTGCTAATCGTCAGTGTATGCAGTAAGTTACGGTTGTGGCTCGACCAGAATATACTCGGTCACGCTGCTTCGCGCCGCAGGTCTCACCAGCAACAGCACCGGTTGGTTCCCTGTCCCCGCCATTGCCGCACGGAACTGCGCCATGTTGTTGACGGGCTTATGGTTAACCTCAACGATTACGTCGCCCCTGCGCAGCCCAGCCTCTGCTGCCGCGCTCGACTGGTCAACCGAGTCGACCACAACTCCATGCGCCGAGGCAGGCAGGTTCAGTTGTTGAGCGATTTCCGGCGTCACGTTCTCCACTTGCACGCCTTCGAGCGCCTTGCTGCTGTTTTCTCCCGAACCTCCCGCTTCCGAGGAGGCCGCTGTCTCGCCCTGTTCCGGCAGTTGCCCCAACGTCACTGGCAGTTCGAATGTCTTCCCGTCGCGGAACACCTTCAACTGCACGGACGTTCCCGGCGCCGTGCTCGCAATCCTCGCCGTCAGATCCCCGTAGCTGTTGATCGGTTCGCCGTTCAACGCGAGGATGATGTCCCCACGCTTGAGTCCGGCCTTGGCTGCCGGGCTGTTCGGCGTCACGTCGCCTACCAACGCGCCCCCGCCTCCTCCGGTGTAGTTGAATTCCTTCGCCATTTCCGGCGTCAGCGGGTTGATATAGACGCCCATGTAGCCGCGCGCCACTTTTCCGTGCTCGATAATTTGCTCCATGATGTTGCGCGCCATGTTGATCGGAATCGCAAAACCGATTCCTTCGTTTCCGCCCTCTCCATTCATCGAAGTCCCGCTCGAGATGATCGCCGTGTTGATTCCCACAAGATCGCCATGCAAATCAATCATCGCTCCGCCGGAATTTCCCGGATTGATCGCCGCATCCGTTTGAATGAAGTCTTCATACGCCTGCTTGCCCTGTTCTTGGCTCTCAAGATTGAGGCTGCGGCCCGTTGCGCTCACGATTCCCATCGTTGCCGTTTCGCCGATTCCAAATGGGTCGCCAATCGCAAACACCACGTCGCCCACCTGCAATTTTGAGGAATCTCCCAGAGCAATCGTCGGCAGGCCCGTCGCGTCAATCTTCACCACCGCGATATCCGTCAGCGGATCCGTGCCCACCACTTTCCCTGCGTAATTCTTGTTGTTCCACACCACCTTGATGTTTCCGCCGTGCGCAACCACGTGATTGTTCGTCAATATGTAGCCATCCGGATTGATGATTACGCCCGAACCCAAACTCGTCTCCCGCTCTGTTTGCGGCCTGGCCCGCCCGCCGAATTGATTCCCGAAAAATTGCTGGAAAAACGGATCGTTGAACGGGCCTGGCATATTGCTTTGCACCTTGATCACTTTCGTGGTCGATATGTTCACCACCGCCGGTAGCGCCGGCCGCACCACGGATGCAAATCCATTCGCAAAGGCCCCCAGGCGCACAGGATCCACATTCCCCGCCAGCGTCAGCGGAACTCTCGGCGCGCCCAGCACCTTCTGCCCCGCCCACCGCACTGCCCACGTGCCCAAAAACGCGCCGGCGATCAGCGCAACGATCAGTATGCTCGCCCCCACCCATCGCCGTACTTGATACACTTCCTTACTCATGTGCCTTCATCTCCTTTTTTCGCTTCTTCACGGACACAATCGCCCGTCTAATTAGACGTTTCAAGAGCCGAAAAGTGTTTTCGATAAAATTGCGGCTGAACCATAAGCCATGAAATTTTGATGTCGCTGCGTTTCCAGCTTGCAGGATTCTTATTGCGAGTTTTATTTGCGGCGAGCATCATGCGCAACGCCAACGTCAGGCCCTGTTCAGCCCCCCAGCGATAATTTTATTTTACCGCCGAATCCACATCCTTCAACTTAAATTGCATAATCTTGCATCAAACCCTATTGTTTCTTTAGGGGCGCGGCTAACGCCGTCCGTCTCCCGTTCTGTTCTTTGTAGGGGCTTTACGCCACCTGTCTCCCGCGCAGACCGGATCAACGCATCTTCGTCCGCAGCCCGTTAACTCACATAAAATTAGATGCACTCACAGGCCTCCGCGTCAGCCGCTTGCGCCACGCCCCGCGATTTGACAGAATGTCCGCCGCTCAAAACGGAACGCTTCGAAGCCGGGACGCAAGAAATCCCAGACGCAAACGGAGACCTAAAAAATGACTCGCAAATCCTTCGCAACCTCCACATTCACCGCCTTACTGTTTTTTGTCGGCATCGCCTTCGCCACCACTGCAAATAATCGTCCCGCGTCTCCCGACTCCGAAAACGACGCCATGCTCCCCGCGCTTTCCTCCATCGCCGGCCACGGCATGTTGGACATTCATGCCTATCCCGAGCTCGAATATTTAAGCGACGACATCGGCGCGCGCGTCACCGGCTCGCCGCAGTGCAACGCCGCCATTCAGTGGGGCCTCGACACCATGAAAAAAATCGGCCTCCAAAACGTTCACGCCGAACCCTGGCAGATTTTTCGCGGCTGGACGCGCGTTTCCGCCGACGCTGAAATCATCTCACCCGCTCCCCACAAACTCATGGTCGACTCCATGGGTTGGGTCGGCTCCACTCCCGCCGGAGGCGTCGACGCCGACGTTGTCACCGTCAACGTTTACAATCTCCCGCAGGAAGAAGCACAAAATTCCGCCAACTGGCGCGGCAAAGTCATCATGGCCGTGCAACAGGGCCCGCGCCCGGAAAACGGCATGGCCGCCTTCGCGCAATTCGGTTCCTTCCTCAAAAAAGCACATGACGCGGGCGCAGTCGCCGTCATCGGCGGACAGGGCGGCGGAAAATCTCAGGGCATGCACCTCACGCACACCGGCGCGCTCGGCTTCAATACTTTTTACGACATCCTGTCGTCAGCATCGCCGCCGAAGACCAGGAAATTCTCGAGCGTCTGATCGCCCGTGGCAAGACGGTCCGCCTCCACATCAACGTTCAAAACAAAGTCACCGACGGTCCAGTTGACACCGCCAACGTCGTCGGCGAAATTCCCGGTACCGGGCATCCTGAACAAATCATCGTCGTCGGCGGCCATCTCGATTCCTGGGATCTCGCCGAAGGTTCCACCGATGACGGCGTTGGCGTCGCCACCACTCTCGGCGCCGCCGAAGCCATCGTTCGTTCCGGCTTCAGGCCGCGCCGCACCATTCGCTTCGTCCTCTTCACGGGAGAAGAGGAAGGCCTTCTCGGCTCGTTCGCCTACGTGAAAACTCACAAAGCCGACATGAAAGATCATGTCGCCGCCGTCATTCTCGACAACGGCCAGGGGCCCGTCACTGCGCTCAACATGGGTGGCCGCGACGATCTCGTTTCCGCCGCCTCCGGGTTCGCCGCCACGCTCAACGCCTTCGGTACAATCACCGCCGACGATAAAACCGAATTCGGCACCGACGCTGGACCTTTCATCCTCGCCGGACTTCCCGGCATCAATCTCGATCAAAACTCGCCCGAATATCGCTACACGCATCATTCGCCCGTCGACACGTTCGACAAAGTCGACGAAGCCGTTCTCGATCGCGACGCCACCGTACAGGCCCTCGTCGCTTTCTGGATCGCCGACCGTCCCGAGCGCCTCGCCTCTCCGTGGCCCCCGGAAA
>JBOGNJ010000092.1:0-28336 GCA_050746905.1 Candidatus Acidiferrales bacterium | reverse complement strand
CCGCTGGAGACGCTGGCAATCGCGTTGAGTTTGCGAATTCGATTGACTGGAAGACGCGCGAAGCCGCTCTCAAGGCCACTTTTCCATTGACCGCTTCGAATCTCGACGCCACTTACAATTGGGGCGCTGGGACTCTCGAGCGCCCCACGGACAACGACAAAATGTTCGAGATGCCCTCGCATCGCTGGTTTGACCTCACGGACAAAAGCGACGACTTTGGCGTCACGATTCTTTCCGGTGCAAAGACTGGCTCCGATAAGCCGGCAGACAATACGTTGCGGCTCACGCTCCTCTATACTCCGGGCGTCAGTGACGCAGGCCAGTCCTATCGCGATCAGGGCTCGCAGGATTTTGGCCATCACGAATTTGTATACGGCCTTTCAAGCCATGCCGGCGGCTGGCGTGATGGCGATACGGTTTGGCAAGCTTATCGTTTGGACGCTCCGATGATCGCATTCGTAACCGCGAAACATCGCGGCGCGCTCGGCAAGACTTTGTCTTTGCTCAAAGTCAGTGACAATGGCGTTCGCGTAATGGCTTTCAAAAAAGCCGAGGAAAACAACGATGAAGTTGTGCGCCTGGTCGAAATGAATGGCAAGCCGCGGCGCGGCGTTCGCGTTTCGTTTGCCGCTCCGGTTATTACAGCGCGAGAAATTAACGGGCAAGAATTGCCCGTCGGTCCCGCGTCAATCGCCGGAGGCGACTTGATCGCAGACTTTGCCCCGTACGAAATCAAGACCTACGAAGTGAAGCTGGCGCCGGCGCGTGCCCGGTCAATGCCTCCACGCTCGCAGACCGTTCCGCTCCATTACGATCTTGCCGCTGCAAGCAATGATGGCGAGAAGTCCACCGGTGGTTTTGACGCCGCGGGAAATGCGCTGCCCGCCGAACTGTTGCCGGTTGAAATTGCCTACTCGGGCATCCATTTCAAGCTTGCCGCCGCTGCTGGTAAACCTGACGCCGTGATCGCGCGCGGCCAGACGATTCACCTTCCCCCTGGGAAATTCAATCGCGTTTACCTCCTCGCGGCATCGGCCGGCGGCGACCAGCAGGCGACATTCAAAGTCGGCGACACGAGCGCCGACCTGACCATCCAGAACTGGGGAGGCTACATTGGCCAATCGTACGACCGCTCATTCAAGATGGAGGCTCGCGCGGTACCGCCCGAGCCCGATGCAAGCGACACAAGCCAGCCGGCCCAGAGAATCCGGCGTTTCCGCGCTTACGTTCAGAAACACGGGCCCATCATGCTTCCGCATTTTACGGGCATGACTCCGGGCTTCATCAAACGCGCGCCAATTGCGTGGTTCGCCTCGCATCACCACACGTCCGGCGGCGCTAACGTTCCTTACGCATATTCTTACCTCTTCGCATACGCGCTGGATCTGCCGGCCGGAGCCAAAACGCTCACTCTACCCGACAATGACAAGATTCGCATCTTGGCTATCACCGTGTCCGACGAGCCAGCCCAGACGCATCCGGCACAGCGGCTCTACGACACGACGGAGCAGGTCGCTGGTCCACAATAATCTCAGCCGCGCGACGAAATGGCAGCCACATTGATGCGCGCAAGTTCATCATATTCCGTACGCGAGAAGTTTCGCCCAAACTTGATATAATTTTCACGGAAGGTTTATCCAGTATTTACACTGGCCGCCCAGACTAGTAGAGTTTGTCCGCACAAATGGCGACGTCAAACACAGCTCTTGAATCGGCCGCGCGGCCGGAGGAAAAGCGCGCCAAGCCGCCGGCGCGTCCCTATTCAGGCGCTTTGGTCGTCGTGGAAGGCATCGACGGCTCCGGGAAGAGCACGCAACTTCATCTTCTCAAGCGCTGGCTCGAGGTCGGCGGCTATCGCACCTATTTTACCGAGTGGAATTCTTCTCCGCTGGTTAAGTCAGCGACGCGCCGGGGGAAGCGGCGCCGCCTGCTGACGCCGGTCACATTTTCGCTGATCCACGCGGCGGATTTTGCCGATCGCTACGAGCGTCAAATTCTCCCCCTTCTTCGTAGCGGCCACCTGGTTCTCGCCGATCGTTATATTTACACCGCTTTCGCGCGAGACGGCGCGCGCGGCTGTCCCATCGAGTGGCTGAGGAATCTTTATCGCTTCGCCGTGGTTCCGGATGTCGCATTTTATTTCCGAGCTCCACTGGAAATTGCGATTCACCGCATTCTCAGCGGCAGGCCGCGAATTAAATACTACGAGGCGGGAATGGATCTGGGCCTCTCGCTCGATCCCATCGAGAGCTTTGCAAAATTCCAGGGAATCACTCTGGCGCGTTACGACGAGATGGTGCCCACCGACAATTTCGTTCTAATGGATGGAACTCTGCCTGTGCATCAGTTGCAGCAGAAAATGCGCGACGTGGTGGCCGGGCAAGTCGACTTGAAGCGGTACAAGAATCTATGACAGAGCCCGTGAAATCAGACGGCAATCCGGAAGTGGCACACGAGTTTGTCACCACGCCAGGCTCCGGCATGCAAACATGGCTCGGCGAAAGCGTGCCGCTTCGCCCTTCCGCCGGTTTGCCCACTCAGAATCGCAGCGAACTCAGCGGCCATTTGATCGTTCTCGAAGGCACGGATGGCTCGGGCCGCTCCACGCAGATTGCGCTGCTCACGGAATGGCTCGAGTCGCAAGGCTTTGCCGTGCAAACGATGGGCCTTCGCCGCTCTTTTCTAATCGCGAAGGATATCGACAGCCTGCTCGCCCGGAATTCCGTCACGCGGTACACGCTGGCGCTGATGTACGCCACGGACTTTTTCGACCAGCTCGAAAATCGCATTCTTCCCGCGCTGCGCTCCGGCATGATTGTGCTTGCGGACCGCTATTACTACACGTTAATCGCTCGCGCCGTGGTTCGCGGTCTCGATCACGAATATCTCCACCGGATTTACGAATTGGCGCTGCCTCCGGACCTCACTTTCTTCCTCAACGTGCGCCCTCAAGTCGCCTTTGAGCGCGAGTTTCAGAAATCTCCTGCCATCAGCTTCTGGGAAGCGGGCCGCGACCTGCATCTCTCCGATGACCTTTACGATTCCTTCATCAACTATCAGACGATGCTGCGCAAGGAATTTGTCAGTCTCGCCAAGCATCACGGATTCGCCGCATTGAACGGCGAGAATCCGATTCGCACGGTCAATGCGGACCTCCGCAAACGAATCGCTTCCTACTTGGGCATCCGGAATATCCGTTACCGGCCCTCGCACGCTCTCGTTCACCTCTGGCAATAACATTGGCCGCCCCCGTCCGAATCGCTGCCATCGACGCGGGATCCAACGCCATCCGGCTCGTAGTCGCCGAAGCAAAATCTTCCGCGGAAATTCAAATTCTCGATATCGAGCGTGCGCCGGTCCGCCTGGGCCATCGCGCGTTCACGAAACGCCGCTTCAGCCGGCTCACCATGGACCGTGCTGTTCATGCTTTCCGCCGTTTCAAACAATTGATGGACCGCTATGGCGTCCAGCATTGCCGCGCCGTGGCCACCAGCGCCGCCCGCGAGGCGCGCAATCGCGACGACCTGATTCGACGTATCCGCCGCGCAACCGGCATTGAGCTCGAAGTGATCGACTCGTCCGAGGAGGCGCGCCTTGTACGCTCTGCAATTCTCGGCGCATTGAGTCACAGGTTAATTCCGCGGCTCATTGTGGACCTTGGTGGAGGCAGCCTTGAAATCAGCCTGCTTCGCAAGCGCACGCCGGAGAAAATCTTTGCGCTCCCGCTGGGCAGCGTTCGATTAATGGAAACGCTGGGAATTTACGGCGCGCTTAGCGAAGACGAATTCGAACGCGTGCAGCATCGCGTATTTTCCTTGTTCCGAAGCGTCTGGCCCATGCCGCCCAACCTCTCGGGCGCCATTGCCGTCGCGTCCGGAGGAAATGCCGAGGCGCTGGCCCGGATCGCCCCTGGCCCGCGCGTCGCGGGAATCCCGACGGTCAACCTTCGCCTTGTTCGCGAGCGCCTCTGGGGAATTTTGGGTCTCGACGTCGCCGAACGCATGGACGCGCTCCATCTCCGCCGCGATCGCGCCGAAGTGATCGGCCTTGCCTCAGTGGTGTTCGCGTCTCTTGCGCAGTGGCTTCACTTGCGCTCGATGTTGGTGCCGGGAGTTGGCGTCAAAGAAGGGATCCTGTGGGACCTCGCGTCGTCGCAGTTCTCTGGAGCGGCCGCCAGCGCCTACGCCGCTCGTTTTCAGCCGTTGCTCCGCGAAGCGCGCCGTGTCGCTGCCCGGTTTCACTATGAGCCGTCGCACTCGGAGCAAGTCCGTCGCCTCGCAGGTTATCTCTTCGATCAGCTTGCGCGCGTTCACGGCCTTCCGTATGAAATGCGCCTTCCCCTGGAAATAGCGGCCATATTGCACGATGTTGGCTACGCTATAGATTCGAGTTCGCATCACAAGCACGGTGAATACATCGTTCGCCATGCGCACATTCCTGGTCTGGCGGAGGCGGATCGCCTCCTCGTCGCCTGCCTGATTCGCTACCACGGCAAGGCGAATCCTGATCCACAGCACAAGCTTTATTCGTCGCTCGGCCCGCGCCGCCGCTTTCAGGTCCGCGCGCTCGCTGCCATACTTCGCATAGCCATCGCTCTCGATAAGGAGCGGCGTCGCGCCGTCCAGAATGTGGACGTAATCATCGGCAAGAAGGGAATTCTTCTTCGTCTGTATTCGAGCGACCGCAAACCCGTGCCAATTCGCGACTGCCGGCGCGCGGCCAAATTATTCGAGGAAGTTTTTGGAAGGAAAGTTCACTTCGGGCGCGCTCGCACCGCGCGAACCGCATCCGGCCTTGAAGGGCCGCTCGCGCGTTCGCATCGGGCTGCATGACTTTCACATGCATTCAGCAGTCATAATTGCTGGAGCGAACGAATTCGTTGGGAAGTAAATCCAGCCTAGCAGGAAAGGGAATCTCACATGAAAATCCACCTCTTCCGTCACGGCATCGCAATTGATCGCGACGATCCTGCTTCGCCTCCAGAAACGGATCGTTTCCTCACTCCCAAAGGCGTCTCGAAAACAGAAGCCGCCGCCCGCGGCCTGCATGCGCTCGGGGTCAAACCCACTCTCATCCTGACCAGCCCTCTCTTACGCGCCATACAAACCGCGGAGATTGCTTGCAAGGCGCTGGGTTATCCGGTAAAAAAACTTCGTTACACGGACGCGCTCAAATCAGAGGCCAAACCCGCGGAGTTATTCAAGGAGCTGTCGGCAATCAAGGCCGACGAAGTGATCTGCGTGGGGCACGCTCCGAATCTGGACGAAGTCATTGCCTACGCGATCGGCAGTCATTCCGCGGTCACGTCGCTAAAGAAGGCCGGCTTCGCCTCATTGGAACTTAAAACCCTTTCGCCGCCGCACGGATCAATCGTCGCGATCTATACGCCAAAGACCCTTAGATTTCTCGCCGGGTAACGCGCCATCAGGCTTGGCGGACGCAAGCAATTCGCGGACGGTTCGCGCCTGCCAGTCTTGCGGATTCATTATGCAGCGTTCGCCTTCGCTTTGAGCTCGATTTGTCGAACCGCCGCACCCGCCGCGCCGGGTAAAATGACGATTGGCTTGCGGCAAGCAATTTCAAGCAGATGTTTGGCGTTGGCCAATTTCGATAGCAACGGCTCCTGCCCATCGTAGCCATACGCCCGAAGTACGAGGCCCTCAGGCGTCACGTCCAGGTCCAGTTTTCGTATCGGTTTTGCCGCCTGCTCAAAACAATTTGCAAGGCGCAGGATGCCGGCCAGGAAAAGCGTGGCTTGCCGCATGGCGGCCGACAGGCTGCTGAATTCCTTATGCTTCAGTTGCGGCAGCGCTTTCCGGTGATAGCGCGCCACCAGCGCGGCCAGCCGCAATTCCGATCGCTTCCATCCTATCGGCACCGGCTGATTGCAAATCAGGCGGAAGGATTCCTTGTGGTGCCCCTTGTTTCCTTCACCCAGGCCGACGTCTTGCATCAGCGCCGCCGCCTGTATGATCCACCGCGCGCGTTCCGTCGGTAGTCCAGCCGCAAATCCCCCAGCGGCCAGCGTGTCATACAATTCCACCGCCCTTGACGCAATGTGTTGCACGGGCGCAAATTCGTGCGTCTGAAACGAGGCCCACGCGCTCATTTTCGCCACTGCGGCCTCTTCCAGCTTTTCATTTTGAGGCAACGCAACTCGCCAAATCTCCCAAACCGAATCCTTCCCGGTTGTCTTTGACCGGTATTCGGCAAGGCGCTGCTTTTGCTCGTACTCGATTGTTGTTTTCCAGGTCATGAGCCTCTCGCGGTCGCTCGCAGGCTTCAATCGAATCACCTTGGACCATAGCACGTCCAAATCATGTACGTCGCCCAGCAGATTTTGGAGTTGCTTCAGATCGCGGGCCCACCTCGCATGCAATTCGGGAAGCAAGTTTTCCACGGTGTAGCGAAAATTCTTCAGGCCCACGCGCAACCGGTGGTATCCAATCTTCGAATGGCTACGTAGCGCGAACCGATGCCGCCGGTGACCTTCTTCCCATCTTTCCAGAGCGATATATTGCGCCGCCGGGCTGCCCGTCAACAGCAACGCTGCCCGCGGAGTCAGCGTCTCTTCCCACGACTTCCATTTTTGCGCGTCGAAATCGTCGAGCGCCTTCGAAGCCGTCACCTTCAGGTCTTTCTCCTCCTGCTCAACCGATATTTTGAGCGCCTCGCCCAATTCGTCCTTGGCAATTTCGAGCTTTCCCAGCCACTCAACCAGCACTTGCGAATCGCGCAGTTCGCCCAAATGTTTCAAGAGCTTCTTGCCGGCGCGCTTCATCTTTTTCCAGTCGGAATGCGAATCGCATTCGCTCAACGCGCTTTCGATAGCCAGGCATCGCCGCAGCGCCGTTCGCAAGTCATGAACATTCTTTGCGCTCAGCTCCTGGCCCGCCTTCTTGCACATTTTCCGCGTGCGCTCCATCCACCGCGCCAGGCCAATCTCCGTCGATTGAATCTTCTGCGTTTCGACTTTCACAGTGCTGTTTCTCCCATCTCCGTAGGAACGTTCTTAAGGGGTACCGGGGAAGGACATCTTACCCCACCGTCCGTAGCCCTGGCAAACCGCCCCCCTTGCGTCCATCCGAGCGTCCAAAGGCGGAAAAGTTGGACTCCGGCGAACGCTTTATTGTCAGCCATACGCTTAAAGTTCATAATTCAATGTCGGCATCTTTTATACGGAGATATGCGTGAAACCAACTAAAGTTGAGCACGGCTTGCGAATTCTCGTCATAGACGTTGGCGGAACGCACGTCAAAATCCTGGCGACCGGCGAGCGCGAAGAAAGAAAAATCGCCTCCGGCCCCAAGATGACTGCCGCCCGAATGGTTAAAGACGTAAAGCGGCTCGCCAGTAGCTGGAAATACGACGTGGTTTCCATCGGCTATCCGGGTCCCGTGGTGCAGGGCCGTCCGTTGCACGAGCCCCATAATTTGGGCAAGGGCTGGGTGGGATTTCATTTCAGCCACGCTTTCGGCCATCCCGTAAAACTGATCAATGATGCCGCGATGCAGGCGCTCGGCAGCTATCATGGTGGCCGCATGCTTTTTTTGGGCCTGGGCACGGGCCTTGGTTCAGCGATGATTGTCGACGGAACCCTTCAGCCTTTGGAGCTGGCGCATTTGCCCTACAAAAAAGGCCATACATATGAGGATTACATCGGTTTGCGCGGCCTCGAACGCCACGGAAAAAAGAAATGGCGCCGCCATGTCGCGGATGTTGTCGAGCGTCTCAAGGTCGCGCTCGAACCGAATTACATCGTAATTGGCGGTGGAAATTTGAAGAAGCTGAAAAAGCTGCCGCCGGGCACGGAACCCGGTGACAATCGCAATGCGTTTCGCGGAGGCTTCCGCCTCTGGAAAGGTGAAAACGCTAAGACTGCCGTTCACGCTCCCAAAGCGCCCGCGCCAAAGAATTCCTAAACTGCGCCAGTCCGATCATATCGTTTTAACTTCGGTGACAACCGCTCCTCTCAGCGTCGCATCCTGTATTAAGGAGGCAAAAATACTTTCTTGAGGCACTTATCATCGCGTCCTCAGCTTTGTGAGGCGGATTATGTCGGAATCAGAAGAAGATGGGCGGTTAGCACCGCGACAAGGAAACGCATTCGTCGTATCTGAGAAGTCTTCCCAGGCGGTTCCAGAGCCAAGCGGCAAACAAAACGATCCACGAAACAAATCAAATGGGGAGGTTGTTAATCATGCTAGGCGCCGGCTGGTCTGGACATGCATCTGGGGCTATCTTGGCGTTAACTTCCTTATGTTTATCCGTTATTTTTTCCCGCGAGCGCTATTTGAACCAAGCACCATTGTGAATATCGGATATCCTTCCGATTTCCAGATGGGCGTGAATCAGCAGTTTCTGCAGTCCAATCGGATATGGGTGCGCAAGGATCCGGGAAGGCTTTTTGTAATCAAGGCTGTGTGCACGCATTTAGGCTGCACCCCGGATTGGATGCCCACTCAAAACATTTTTCATTGCCCCTGCCATGGAAGCGAATACGATATCGATGGGATCAATTTCGCAGGGCCTGCTCCACGGCCGATGGATCGGTGCTCTCTGACTTTACAACCCGACGGAAGGGTTATAGTGAACACGGCCCGCCTGTTTTTGGACGAGCCATTCGCGGGTATAGATCAGTTCAATAACCCGGACGCCTACGTCGACGTTTAGGTGCTCCTTTTTTGATGTCCCTGGGAAACCGAAGTCGCGCGCACAATGTCAGATTTCGATGACGCGCTATTCTAGTCGAGGGGTAAATGCACATGTCGCGCGATTCAGGCGAACCAGGCTCAACCGCCAGGACAATCCTCAAATTTTCGTGGACCATCGTCGTGATTGCGATTCTGATTGTGGCCGGGATTTTCTATTCGCGCTGGCGGGAAAATCGCGACATCGAACAGAAAGCCGCGGAGGCGAAGCGCGCAAAAGCTCAACAGCTCGTCGAAGACTTTGGCGGCAATGATTTCAAGATTCTCAATTTCTATGCCGCGCCCGGCGCGATTCGCCGCGGCGATTCGGCCGCGCTCTGTTACGGCATCTCTAACGCCAAAACCGTCACGCTCGAACCGAAGGCGTCTGAAGGCGTTTGGCCCTCCCTCAATCGTTGCCTGGAAGTCTCTCCTAAGAAAACGACCACCTACACATTGACTGCCACCGATGCCGGCGGTCACAAGAAGACCGCGACCTTGACCCTCGAAGTTCAGTAGAATTCGCGGGCTTTCCTTTCAGCATCAATGTATCGAGGCTTGACTCCTGGCGCACTCGGTTGGACAATGCGCCGCCGGGATCAGCGACAGGTAATCTGACAACTTGCAAACCACACGATCTCGCCCGAGGCCAAAACAAATGCCAATAGCAGAATCGAAATCAGCAATCGGTCGCCGCGGTTTTCTGGCGGCATGCTCTAAATTCGGGGTCGCGGGCACGCTTTTCCCCGGAGTGCTCTGGGCCATGGCCGAAGGCGAGCCCAAGAAAATCACGGCGGAGATGATCAGCGACGCGGCCGTGATCGCGGACGTGCCCATTCCCGCCGAAGATCGCGAAATGATGCTGCGCAACCTCCAGAATGCGACCAAGGGCTACGATCAGATTTACGCGCTACATATGGCGAATGGCGTTCAACCCGCCATGATCTTCGATCCCTTGACCAGCGCAAGCGCGTCTTTCGAAAAGGCAAAGCGCCCGTTGCAGATGTCGGCGGCGCCGGCCATCGCTGCGCGCCACGTGCCAAACAATCTGGAGGGAATCGCCTTCGCAACGGTACGGGAACTTGCGGAAATGATACGTACGAAAAAAGTGTCGTCCCTGGCGCTGACACAAATGTATTTGATGCGCCTGAAGCGTTACGACCCGCTGCTTCATTTTGTTATCACGCTCACGGAGGACCGCGCGCTCACACAGGCCAAAGAAGCGGATCGCGACATCGCTGCGGGGAAATATCGCGGGCCTCTGCATGGGATTCCCTGGGGCGCCAAGGATTTGCTCGCCGTCAAAGGCTATCCCACCACGTGGGGCGCGGCGCCTTACAAGGATCAAACGATCGACGAGGATGCGACCGTCGTCAAGCGCCTCGACGCGGCGGGCGCGGTGCTTCTCGCCAAACTGACGCTCGGCGCGCTTGCGAACGGGGACCACTGGTTCGGCGGCATCACGCGCAATCCTTGGAATCCGGATCAGGGCTCCAGCGGTTCTTCGGCTGGCCCGTCTTCGGCGACGGCTGCAGGCTGCGTGGGATTCGCCATCGGTTCCGAAACGTTAGGCTCGATCTCGTCGCCGAGCACGCGCTGCGGCTGCACGGGCTTGCGTCCCACCTTTGGCCACGTGCCCCGCACGGGCGCGATGGCTCTCTCATGGAGCCAGGACAAACTCGGCCCAATCTGCCGCGCCGTGGAAGATTGCGCGCTCGCTCTGCATGCAATTTACGGTCCCGACGGCGAAGACCGCTCCGTGCAGCCGGCCGCGTTCAGTTGGAACGCGCACCAGGACTGGCGCAAATTCCGCGTCGGCTTCCTCGAATCCGAATTCAAGTTTGACCGCGCCGCGCTGGAAGAGCGCGTGAAGAACTTTCGCGGTGTCACGGACGCCGAGAAACAGCAGATCATCGCTTCGGCGGAACACGACCAAAAATTCAATGATGCCGCCTTGCAGAAATTGCGCGATATGGGCGTGAAGATGACGCCTATCGAGTTGCCCAAGCTTCCTTATCAGCCGATGGTGACGATCCTCGATGTCGAAGCCGCGGCGGCATTCGATGAATTGACGCGCTCCGGTCGTGACAAACTCCTCGTCAATCAAACGCCCGGAGGCTGGGCGAATTCATTCCGCGTCGCGCGCTTTGTCCCCGCCGTCGAATACGTGCAAGCGAACCGCGCAAAATTCCTTGCCATGCAAGCTGTCGGAAAGGTGTTCGAGGGTTACGACGTGATTGTCGCGCCCACGAATGGCGAGCAACTCACCGTCACGAACCTCACAGGGCATCCGGCGCTGATCTTGCCGAATGGTTTTCGTGGAGAAGACGCACCGCCCGCCGTCAAAGGTAAGGACGGAATGGTCGGCAATTACGGCGGCCCGGGCACTCCGGTGAGCATCACCTTCCTCGCGCCGCTCTACGGCGAAGAGAAAATGCTCGCATTCGGCCGCGCTTATCAAGACGCAACAAAGTTCCATCTACAGCACCCGAAGCTCGCGATATAAGAACGCGCTCTTCCCGCAACAGTGCCTTAGCGAATGTGCGCCACCCGGCCGCTCGCGTGGAAGCGTGTGAATTGAAGGGGATCGTGCCCCGGCACCACTCGGTCGGCCGATCCTGCAAGTTGCACCATGCGCTGTTGTGCAGCAATGTTGGCAGCATGATCGCTGGGTTCAAAAGTCGCGCTGGCCGCATGTTTTTCGAGGTTTTGGTACAAATATAGATTGTCCGACGCCAAAACGTACGGCGGATTTCCATCCACGCGAATGTATTGGGACGCGTATGTGTGGCGGGCGCCCGTGTACGCGGTGATTCCCGGGAAAATCTCCACGTTATCGCCATCGACTAGGCGCACCTTGCCTTGCAGGTTGCGATTCACGAGCTCACGGATGTCATCCGGTTCGATTCCGCCATGCTTACCGCCCGGTTGCCACGCTTCGCCGGTGTAATACTCATACTCGGCCTTCTGAATCCAAATGGTCGCATTGGGAAACAGGTCGATTCCATCCATGTGGTCCCAGTGGGCATGGCTCACAATAATGTCCGTGACTTGCGATGGCTCAACGCCGTCGAGTTTTAGGGCTTCGTCCGGGCTGAGAAAATCAGTTACATGATAAGAGTCGATGTACTTTGCGCGGTGGAATCCGCTGTCCAGCAAGATCACGCGGCCTCCACCTCGAATTACCCAGAGGACCATCGCGATGCTTACTTTTTGTCCCCGTGGTGCGCCCATCACCAGACCAGCAAGCGGAAAGTTTGGAATCGTAGCGTATCGAATCGCATCAATCGAATATGGCGGCGGAGCGGAGCTAGACTGCGCCTGCGTGGCCGCAAAAGGAAGATTGGAATACAGACAGGCGAGCAACAGCATCACGAACCGAAACATTCGAGGCATAGTTTGTTCTCCGGTAGCGGAAAATCTTTCAGGCTTCAGCGGTACGCGATCAAAAAGATTCGCAGGAACGGAAATAGAATGCGTCCATCTGGACGCGGCGGGTACGCGGTCCGGATTTTCCCAAGATACTCGGCGAGGAATCGCTGGCGCTCAGGTTCTTCCTCAATCGTCTGCAAATAAGCCCGCATCCCCGTGCCTTTGTACCATTCGACCACCGCCTCGGCGTTCGGCATCACGTGGATATATTCTGTCTCCCAAATCTCCACGCGCGAAGAAAGCGGCGCCATGAGGTCGTAATAAAATCCGGAATCATGCGAGTGCCAATTCTTTACGCGCCCCGACGGAAACCACCGCCGCCAGCCAATCGCCGCCGCCATTTCACGCAACAATCGGTGCGCCGGACGATCGAAACTGCTCGGAATCTGCACGGCAAGAGCGCCGCCCGCTGCGACGCGCGCGAAAAATTTCGGATACAGATTGCTGTGGTCGGGAAGCCACTGCAGCGCAGCATTCGAGAAAACCACGTCGAACTGCTGCTCTTCCTCGGCCGCCCACTTCACAATATCGCCAACAATCCATCGCCCGCGCGGATGCGCCTGAATCGCGGCGTTGATCATCTCGGCGGCGCTGTCAACTCCCGTGATTTCCGCATCCGGCCATCGTTCCGCCAGCACTTGCGTGCTGTTGCCGGGACCGCAGCCGAGGTCAACCACATGATGAACGTTGGGGACGGTAACGCGCGCCGCGAGGTCCCGGCAAGGTTGTGTTCTTTCTTCGGAGAATTTCAGATATTGCTCGGGATTCCAGCTTGCCATTTCAGGACGAGCCGTCTACTCCATTCTCGGCGCGAGTTTCAGGGGACGCGCGAGATGCATCCAGGTCAATAATTTCAGCACCGGCCACGACGGATCGAATTCGCCGCGAAACACGCTGAACCGTGCCGACGTCGGATACGCGTGATGGTTGTTGTGCCAGCCTTCTCCCGCCGTGATCAGCGCGATGAAGCCCAGATTCGTCGCGGTATTGTCGAAATTGCGCTTGCCAAACGCGTGATTCGCGCCGTTGATCACGGCGTTGAGAAAAATATAGGTCGCGGCCTGTACCAGGTAAGCAAGTCCTCCCCAAACTGGTCCGAGCAGCAACATGAAGATTGCGACGCCCGTGATTATGCCCGCCAGCCCAAAGCCGAAAATATGGCGGTCGAGCCATCCGTTGCCAACGTCCGGCGCGAACGTAGCCAGCGTCTCCGGTTGTTTCGCTTCGCGCGCATAGTAATAGACGTTACCCAGCAAAATGCGCCACAGTCCTTCCAAAACTGGACTGTGCGGGTCGCCCTCCACGTCCGTGTGGCGATGATGTTTACGATGCACGGCCACCCATTCCTTCGTGTTGATTCCCGTCCACAGCCAGAGCTGCAACCGCATCGGAAACGCAACAATGGGGCTTAGATACACTCCACGATGCGCGAGGGTCCGGTGCAGGTAAATGCTGGTGGCAAACGACGACAGTTGCACGGCCACAACTACAGCAATGGCGGCGTAGAGGAGATGTAGCAAGGGCGCCTCGATCAGTTCTGCTTCCCGCTCAAACAAAGAACGCCTAAGAATAGACCGTAGGTGAAAGGCAGTCAAACGCTACGTGGCATTTTTTTCCAAAACAGGGAAGCTTTACTGTCGCCTCATGGCGCTTGCCTTGGCGAGCGGTGCGCTTGATCCAGACTTGCCAGAAGCCACTTCGCGGACAATTTTATTCGCAATGCCTTTGCTGATTGGGCAAGTCGTGTCGTTGACGCGGCACTCGGCAAGCGTCAGTCCACAGCCGCAGGTGCATTTTTGCGCATTTAACCGATGTAGCGCGATTTTCTTCTGCGCCGGCGTCAATCCGGCAAAACTTACGCCGGGTAATTCAGACGCGTGCGCGGCATTTTTCAGGAAGATCTGGCCGGTATCTTTGAACGTCTGGATACGCGCCGTAACCGGCATGCCCATCAGCGACCGCACTTCCATGTCGTAAAACTCCAACGGATAAACTCCCACGTTTTTCTGCACCACGCGCCCGTCCGTGTTGATCACGAACGTTGTCGGCAGCGCGGCCACGCCGCCATATTCCCGTTCGAGCTGCGCGCTCGCCATGATCACCGGATAATTGATTCCAACTTTCTGCGCGAATTTCGCGACCTGTTCCGGCGGGACCTCGTCCTCGGATGCGCCGATAATCTGCAGCGTGTCTTTGTACTTCGACTGCAGCTTGACCATTTCCGGGATTTCCTCGCGACAGGGTCCGCACCACGTCGCCCAGAAATTCAGCAACACCACTTTGCCCTTCAGCGCGGGGGTGGAGACGACGTTTCCGGAAAGATCGCGCACCAAGAACGGCGGAGCCGCCTCGGGATCCTTCGCAAAATAGAGAACGGGCACATTTCGAGCGTCGGCGTCTGAAGTTTTTGCCGGCACGACAGGCCGGCTTCGCTCGGCGACGGGCCGCGCAGCGGCTAACGCGCGAAACACAAAAAAGGCCGTCGTTGCCGTCAGCGCAATAAGCACCGCGGAGCCAAGAAGATTGCTTCGATTCATGCGCATGCGATTTACCGTCCCGCCTCTTATTATTATGGGGCCGAACTATTATGAGTACAAGCCAAACAGCTTGTTTGGATTCCCGAAACGCATCCGTCGCGCGCGTTATTAACGGGAATTCATGCCGAGGCCTTCAAGTTTGCAGCGGGCCCTTGCGCTTCGTTCCCTGCGGAGTGATCCTGAATCGGGAAACCGCTCTTTTGCCAGGCTGCGAATCCGCCTGCGAGCGGCCTGACGCGCGTTATGCCCCGTCTTCTCAGCAGCAGCGCCACACGGGCGCTGGTCGCCTCATTTGGTCAAGTGCAGTAGAGCACCACGTCCCGGTCGCGCGGAATCTCCTGTTGGCGTTGATCGAGCTCCTTCGGGTCAAGGCGCAGCGCCCCGGGAATCGTCAACGGGTCCGCTTCAAACTCCACCGAGTGGCGCAAGTCCACGATCTGAATATTCTCCCCCGCGTCGAGCATGCTCTTCAACTCCTCGGGCGTAATTCGCGCGACGCGCAAGCCACGCAGAAACCGCCGGCGCTGCGTGTACTTGTATAGAATGTAGGCGGCCAGCGCGCCCACAATCACTACAACTAGCATTTCGCCCAATCTCATCGCATATTGCGCCACCTGCTCCAGCTCGTTCGAAAACGCGAAACCTAACCCAATAAACGTTGTCGACCACAACAATCCTCCGCACATGTCGTATATAAGGAAGCGCGGGAGCCGCATACGAAATATTCCCGCGAGCGGCGGCGCCACGCTCGAAAGCCCGGGAATGAATTTCGCAACCAACAGCGATCTTGCGTCAAGCCGCGCGTAAAGTTCCTCCGTCCGCCTCGCGCATGAATCAGGCTCGATCGAAATCCGGCAAATCCAATTCAGGACGCTTCCGCCCCGCCGTTTGCCGATTTCGTACCAGCAAAGGTCACTGATTGTCGCGGCAGTCATGGGAATCGTCAGGGACAAAGCCAGATTCATTTTTCCGGCTCCAGCCAGCGCGCCCGCCGCCAATAAAAGCGGTATCGATGGAATCGGAAGCCCGCCCTGTTCGAACAATACCCACACGAACAGAACCACGTATCCGTGCGCCACAAGGAAGTCAATTAAGTTCTGCATAGAATAGAGAGGTCGATTAAGAATGCGGGAAATAGCTATCTGCGCGCAAGGGACAAATCGCAATGAAACCTGAACATCCGAACGTGCGGAAGAAGTGCAAGGACAACGCAGAGTTCCAAAGAGGGATTCGCATTCCGAACTGGTTCAGTGGGTTCTTCAATATTATGTGTTTTCTGCGCGTAACCCATTTGTTCTCAATGGCGCTTGCATCGTGCGGCCGCGCGCGCTATGGCAGCAAGCGTGCATTCGAGGAATGCGGGTCGCGTTCCAAACGTGGCTCATCACACTGTGGCAGAGGAGGAAGGGGCTCGGTCACGGAGTGGTGAGAAACGTTCCCACCTGCCTCTGAGAGGGAAGCTAGGATGGATGACCCCAGACTCGGTCTCGCCTAGGCCGAGTCGCGGAACGCGACTTTTCGGGGGCTGCCGATCCCAAGCGGCCGCCCCTTTTTTCCTCCGCGTTCCCGCCCAAACTCTGGCTGCGAGCTTTCCGCACCCTGCTAGTTCGTCGAAACTCTTCCCACTACGGGTATCTTCGCCTTTCGCAGCACGTGTTCGACTTCCGTTTCCTTCAGCCGCGACGCATCATAGTCGAAGTGCAGCCAGTTTTTCTGTTCGTCGATGCGAAATTTCTGCAATCCGTAGGTGTTCGCGAACGACGCGAGCGCGCGCAACTGCTCTTGCTTGAGCGGCGCCTGCAGTTCGTAGGTCATGGTCATGAATGTCATGCGCGGATTATAACACTGGAATCCGCGGAGCCCGATGCGCGGATTTTGTGCTGAATCCAGCCAGATTAAGGCGGAGCTAAACCTTACAGCGGCACGTGCCGCAACCGCAGCGCGTTTGTGATTACCGAGACGGAGCTGAATGTCATCGCCGCGCTCGCGATAATCGGGCTCAGCAGCAATCCGAAGAACGGATACAACACGCCGGCAGCGATGGGTACGCCGAGTATGTTGTAACCAAATGCGAAAACCAGATTCTGACGAATATTGCGCATCGTGGCGCGGCTCAATCGTCGTGCACGGGCAATCGCGCGCAAATCCCCTTGCACCAGCGTGATTCCTGCGGATTCGATGGCCACGTCCGTGCCCGTACCCATCGCGATGCCAATATCAGCCGCGGCCAGCGCGGGCGCATCATTGACGCCGTCACCCGCCATCGCAACGCGCCGGCCTTCCGTTTTCAATCGCTGCACAATTTCTGCTTTGTGCTCGGGCAGCACTTCGGCAATCACTTCGTCGATTCCCAGGTTGCGCGCCACGCTGTCTGCAGTCGCTCGGCTATCGCCTGTCAACATCACCAGCCGCAAACCTTCCGCGCGCAACTGCGCAATCGCCTCTGCCGTTGACTGTTTCAGCGGATCGGCAATTGCGATTAGCCCAACTTCCGCGCCGTCGACAGCCACGTGAACCACCGTGTCGCCATCGCGACGCAGCGTCTCGGCGCGCTCCTTCAGCGCGACTCTTGCGATCCCTGTTTCGTTCAGCAGCGCCTGATTTCCAACGGCGACGGTCCGGCCCTCGACGCGGCCCGCGATGCCTTTCCCGGTCAGCGAACGAAATTCCGTCGCTGCCGCTGCCTTTATATTCTGGCGCGCGGCTTCGGCCAGTATCGCCGCCGCAAGAGGGTGCTCGCTGCCTTGTTCAATGCTCGCCGCGAATCGCAAGACATCTTGCGCCGGCCATCCCTCCGCAGTCTCGATTGCAACGACTCGCGGTTTGCCTTCTGTCAACGTACCGGTCTTGTCGAAGACAATCGTGTCAATTTTTTCGAGGGTCTCAAGCGCTTCCGCGTTCTTGATCAACACGCCCGCGGTTGCACCGCGCCCCGTGCCAACCATAATTGCCATCGGCGTCGCCAGTCCCAGCGCGCACGGGCACGCAATGATCAGCACCGCGACGGCATTCACTAGGCCGTGCGCCAGCCGCGGCGACGGCCCGAAAACTCCCCACACCACAAACGCAACCGCGGCGCAGAGAATCACCGCCGGCACAAAATACGAGGCCACCACGTCGGCAAGCCGCTGAATCGGCGCGCGTGTTCGTTGCGCCGCGCTGACCATTTGCACGATTCGCGCCAGCAGAGTTTCGCTTCCCACGCGCTCGGCGCGCATCACAAAACCGCCCGTGCCGTTGACTGTCCCGCCTGTGACGCGCGCACCAGCCTTTTTTTCAACGGGGATCGGCTCGCCCGTCACCATCGACTCGTCCACCGCGCTCGCGCCTTCGATCACAACTCCGTCCACGGGAATTTTCTCGCCCGGACGCACGCGCAAACGATCGCCACGTTTCACGAATTCGAGCCCGACGTTTGTTTCCTCGCCATTCTCCGCGACGACCCGCGCGGTTTTGGGCGCTAGCTGCAACAGCGCGCGAATCGCGCCGCCTGTTCGCTGCCGCGCCCGCAATTCCAGCACTTGCCCAAGCAGCACCAAAGTCGTGATCGCGGCGGCCGCCTCGAAATAAATCGGAATGCGCCCTCCGGCTCCTCGGAACCCAGCCGGAAAGATGCCCGGAAAAATCACGCCAATCAAGCTGTAGAAATACGCCGTGCCCGTGCCCATCGCTATCAGCGTGAACATATTCAAGCTACGATTGCGAATCGACGCCCAGCTGAGCCGGAAAAACGGCCACCCTGCCCAGAGCACCACGGGCGTCGCCAGAATCAGTTCGATCCACGCCTGCGCGCCCGGAGAAATCATTTCGCGCGAGAACATGTGCGCAATCGCGATGAAAATCAGTGGCGCGGTGAGAATCACGCTCACCCAGAAGCGCCGCGTCATTGCAGCAAGTTCCGGATTCGCCGTTTCTTCTATCGCCACCGTGCGCGGTTCCAGCGCCATGCCGCAAATGGGGCAAGCGCCCGGCTCCGAGCGCACAATCTCCGGATGCATCGGGCATGTGTATTCGGTCTTCGTCGCAGGCGTTTTCGCGACCAAAGGCTCCAGCGCCATTCCACATTTCGGGCACGGGCCCGGTTTCGTCGTGTGAACTTCCGCATCCATCGGACATACGTAGCTTTGCACCGCTACTTCTTGAACTTCATGCGCGCTCTGCGGCGCCGCGGCAGCAGCGACGCGAGCCGGAGATTGAATCGTATGAAGTTGTGCCATGGGCGCTTTTGCGCTGAGGTATTTCTCCGGAGCGTCGGCGAACTTTTTTGCGCAGCCTTCGCAGCAAAAATAATATTTCGTGCCCTGATACTCGCGGCTCGCTTTGGCTCGTGCGGGATCCACCTTCATTCCGCACACGGGATCCGTCACGAGCTGTCCCGCGGTTGCCGCGGCCGAACTGGATTTCTCCTGATTCATTGGCCCTTCGGCTTCAGACGGAAATGCAGATACATATTCACGCCGACCGGGTGCTCGCCATAAAACGGAATGATCGCGGACGGCATTGTGTATGTCGAGAAATTCGCGCCAAAGCCCGTCTCAATCGGCGACCATAGATGAAGATAGCGCGTGTAGCCCAATGTGTACGCGCCAATCCAAAACGTGTCGCCCACGGTGCTCGCGAGCTGTTGCTCCAGGGCAGGCTCGGCGGCAAACAGTTCGTCTTTATCGACCATCTCCCAACGGCCCGTGAAGTAATTCTTCTTGTGAAAGGGAACTACCGACTCAACTAGAAACGCATTCGTTCCGCGTCCCGTGATCGTGCTGTGATTTCTGCCAAAGACAAAGCTGGTCGCCCAATCCGCGCCGCCCATCGGGCGCGAATAGGAGACTGAAGCTGTTGTGCGCACCACGTCACCCGACTGGGCCGCTTCGGGATGCGTCAATCGCCCGACGGAAACCTGCGCAGCCCAGTTGGACGTTGGGAAAATCGAAAAGCGCGCGGCCCAGGAATCCATCGCGCCCGTGGCGATGTTCCAGCGATTCTCGTTCGGTTCAGCGCCATGAAAACCGCTGACCTCAAGGCGCACAATTTTGTGTTTCACGCCGACGGTAGCGACTTCATACGCGATATGGCTCGAATCCTCCCAGTGATGCCCAATCGGCGCTTCGGGAAGTTCTGCCGCCGAAGCGCGATGTGGGAATGCCACTGGCCCCAGTGCAGGATCCCCGACGGGCGCGAAATAAGCCTCAAGCACGGTGTTTTCTCCGACGGGCCGCGCATAATGAAGCCCGAGCGCCATCACTAAATTGTGTGGATGCTGCCCATTTTCGATCGGCTTGCCGAAAGCCGTCTCGCCCGTCTGAAAGAGCAGTGGATAACGGCGGTCGCTGATCGTCGCGGGCTCGGCGCTCAGCATCACGTCGAAAAGAAAACTGCCTCGTCCAACAGCATGTTGCGCGGTGCCCATGAAAAAATTCGTTGAATACAATTTGTCGCCGCCGCGCGGTCCCGATTGCTGTATGTCGGTAATGAATCCATTCGCCATGAATCCCAGATTCCATTTCCCAGCCGTCGCCATGCGCATCGCCATCGCCGAAGACGCCGGATTTACGCTCGTGCCCGACGCTTCATTCATCAAAAGCTCGGCCGCGGCATTTGACGGCATCGGCATACCCTTCATTTCCCGCATTGCAGCGTTCTGTGTCGCCGAACGCGTTTCGGACCTATTTGTTCGATTCGCTGTTGCCAGCCTGAGATTCGCCATACACGCCACGGCGCACTCGGAAGGCGTCATCGCGCGAGGAAAGCAGCTAGATTTTGCGTAGGCTGAAGAACCGAACAAGAAGAACGCTGTGGAAATGGCGGATATTACAATGCAGTTTTTGGCGCTCATGCGGTACCGACGCGGCCCTCGCGGTTGTACGCTCATTTTTAATTCTTACTGAGGAGAGAATTGAAGTACGCAGTCATCTCCGGGCTGGTCCAGTCCTGCGCGCCCACCAATTTGCGCGCGATTTTGCCCTGGCGGTCGATGATGTAGGTATCCGGATACATGAACGTGCCATATGACGCAGCAATTTTCGCCGTAGGATCGCGGTGCGTGGGATAGTCGATGCCATTCGCTTGCACGAATTGCGCGTAGGCTTGTGCGTCTTGATCCACGCTGATTCCCAGCACAGTTCCGCCGCGCGGCGCAATCCACTGTTGCAATTGATTTAGCGAAGGCGTTTCGTCGACGCACGGCGGACACCACGTCGCCCAGAAATTCAGCACCACCACTTTTCCGCGCAGGTCGGAAAGCTGCATCGGCTTTCCGCCCTCCTCGAACGAGAACGGTTTCGCGGTCGATCCCGCCGGGCTCGGCTCGCCCTGATTGTAGCTGGGGCTCGCGAACAGAATCAGCAAGCCCGCCACGGCCCCCAGCGTGATTCCCGTAACAATCTTCCTCTTCATTTTTCTCCCTGCATTTGGTCCGGCGCGAACTCCTCGCCTCTATGATAATATTTTTCGTGCATTCTCGGCCATCCGATTCGCAATCTCCTCTGCGAATGTCGCCATGCCTCAAATTTCAGCCATCATTCCCGCGCGCGACGAGCAGGACAATATCGAAGAATCCGTTGCAAGCCTTGCCGCGCTGCCGGAGATCGCCGAAATTATCGTCGTCAACGACCAATCCACCGATCATACCGGTGAGATCCTCGCCCGTCTGTCCAAAACTTTCCCGAACTTGAAGATCCTCGAACCCACCGCGCTGCTGGCGGGCTGGACCGGCAAAAACCACGCAGCATGGCTCGGCGCGCAAGCGGCACACTGCGAATGGCTGCTCTTTACCGACGCAGATACAGTTCATTTTCAGGGCGCAGCAAAACGCGCATTGCAAGATGCTCGCGCCTTCGCTGCAGCCCTCGTCTCCTATTCGCCCGAACAAGTTATGCGCTCTGTCGCGGAACGTGCATTGATACCCTTCATTTATTGCCGCCTCGCCCGCAAATTCGATTTTGCGCGAGTGAACGATCGTTTACTGCCCGACGCCGCCGCGAATGGCCAGTTCCTGCTGATTCACCGCGATGCGTACGAAAAGATTGGCGGCCACCGCGCCGTGGCCGATGCCGTGCTTGAAGACGTCGCCCTGGCGCGCCTTGTTAAGCAGGCGGGCTTTCGCCTGCACTTTGCGTCAGGGGAGGGAATTGCCCGCACGCGCATGTACCGAAGCTTTGCCGCCATGTGGCAAGGCTGGACGAAAAATCTCTACCTTCTTCTCGGTGGAACCCGAAAAAGTATTCTGCAGGAACTGTTTCTCGCAGTCGCTTGGCCCCCGATATTTTTTTTCGCCGCCGGAATTATCGTGCGAGTGCCCGCCGGCCTGTGTCTCGACGCACTGGGAATCCTCTGGCTCGCCGCGTGTCACCTCGCATATGCGCGCGAACTTCGCCGGAATCGTTATTCCGCGCGTTTCATCATATATTATGTACTTGGAGTGTGCCTCTACGCCGCCGTCGTTGCCGCCTCCGCGTGGAAATACTGGCGCGGCAAAATCTCGTGGAAGGGCCGGAAGTATCCCGTAGGAACGCCATGATTCGCGTAACTCGAAAACTCGAATTCTCGGCCGCGCACTTCTATCACAATCCGGATTTGTCCGCGGAGGAAAACCGGCGCGTCTTCGGCAAATGCAATAATCCGAAAGGTCATGGGCACAATTACATTTTGGAAGTCACGGTTGCCGGCGAGCCCGATCCGAAAACGGGGATGGTTCTCGACTTAAGGGAATTGAAAGAAATTCTCGACCGCGAAGTGACTCAGCGCATGGACCACCGTCATCTAAATTATGAAGTCCCCGAGCTCGCGGGCAAAATTCCCACCTGCGAAGAAATCGCCGCGGCGCTCTGGCGCATTCTCGAACCCAAAGTTCACCAGGGCCGCCTGGACCGCATTCGCTTGTATGAATCGCCCGATTTATTCGTCGATTGCACCGCGGACGGCGCAAAGGAAGTCACAAAGGACGCGCGATGAAGCTCTCCCTTTGGCGCCGCTATTCCTTCCCGGCTTCGCATCGCCTGTTCCGCTCGGAATGGAGCGCTGAACACAACGAGCGCGTCTTCGGCAAATGTGCGAATCCGTACAGCCACGGCCACAATTACGCGTTAGAAGTGGCTGTCACCGGCCCGGTGGACCCGGCGACAGGAATGATCGCGAACCTCGCGGATCTGGACAGTTTCGTCCAGCAGAAAGTTCTCGATGTGTTCGACCACGCGTACATGAACGAGCAGATTCCTGAATTTCGTGAATGCGTGCCAACCACCGAAAATGTCTGCCGTGTGATTTTTCAGCGCCTCGCCGCTTTTCCCCACGCTCGCATCGAGGGCGTGCGAATCGAGGAGACGGGCAAGAATAGTTTTGAATACGCAGCGGTCTCAAATCCGTAATGCGCACTTTTTTGTGACGCGGACGACGTGAACGAAGATGTGAAGGAGCTCACATGAGCGAAGTACCCGGCACCGAAACGATTCATCTCGCCAATAAAGACAACGCGGAGACAATCGCCGGCTTGGTTCGGCGCATGATTGCTCTCCTGGGAGAGGACCCCAATCGCGAAGGCCTTCGCCGCACGCCGGAACGCTTTGAAAAAGCTCTGCGCTATCTCACCAGCGGCTACCGCCAGGATCCTGAAAAGCTTCTGAACGGCGCCATGTTCAGCGTGTGCTACGACGAGATGGTGGTCGTGAAAGACATCGAAGTTTACAGCCTCTGCGAGCATCATTTGCTTCCATTCTTCGGCAAGTGCCATGTCGCTTACATTCCGACGAAGAAGGTAATCGGGCTGAGCAAAGTGGCGCGCCTCGTGAACATGTACGCGCGCCGTTTGCAAATTCAGGAGCGCCTGACGAATCAAATCGCCGAGGCCATTCAAACGCGCATCAGTCCCGAAGGTGTTGGCGTAATCGTTGAAGCAAGACATCTCTGCATGGTCATGCGCGGCGTTGAGAAGCAACAATCTTCCGCCGTCACCAGCGCCATGCTCGGCGTTTTCCGCGAAAACAAACAGACGCGCGACGAATTCTTGTCGCTCGTCAACTCGCGTAAAGCCTAATCGACAGTCACCGCGAACGAATCACGCCATATCCGCATCTCCAGCGGCCTTTCGCCGAAAAATACTTCTATTGTCCACGCCTGCCTCTGTGCTACGATTTTGACATACGGAAGAGACAAACGTAGAGCAGGGTGTGACGATTCAGGAGGACATCGAGTTGAGCGAGGCCAAAATAGGCGTAATCGAGCAGTTCCGGCAGCATGCCAAGGACACGGGTTCCCCGGAAGTGCAAATCGCGTTGTTGAGCGAGCGCATCAGTTATTTGACCACTCACCTCAAGTCCCACGCTAAGGATCACGCCTCGCGGCGCGGCCTCATCATGATGGTGAACCGCCGCCGCCGGCTATTGGAATACCTGAACCGTCGTGACCCAGATCGGTATCGCGAGATTGTCGAGAGACTTAGTTTGCGCAAGTAATACGGCTGCTGTGGCTAGCCGCTGGAACGCCCGCCCGGAAATGCTTTCTCCGCATCGAATTATCTTGTGGGGCCGCGCGGGAGATTGTGTGCGCAGACCCCATCCCGCAAACCCGTAGATCAGCTTGCCGCTGCTCCTCGCATCATTACTCTTCTGAATACAACGGAGATTATACTCTTCTGGATACAACGGAGATTATTTCTCCGCAACGCAAACGCTTCCGGCGAGGCCGGAACGCAAAGGATAATTTGAATGACACATCAATCAAGCGTGGAAATCGGTGGCCGCCGGCTGAGCTTCGAAACGGGCAAGATGGCCCGCCAGGCTAACGGCGCAGTCGTGCTTCGCTACGGCGACACAGTCATCTTGGCAACCGCATGCATGGACAGCAAGCCCACCGAAAAGGATTTTCTTCCCTTAACCGTGGATTATCGTGAGTACACCTATTCAGCAGGGAAAATTCCCGGCGGCTTCTTCAAGCGCGAAGGACGCCCCTCGGAGCGCGAGATTCTCACCTCGCGCCTAATCGACCGTCCCCTTCGGCCGCTGTTTCCCGAAGGATGGTCGACGGAAACCCAAATTTTCAGCATGGTGCTTTCCGCCGACAGCGAAAATGACCCCGACGTTCTCGGCGTCACGGCAGCCGCTGCCGCGCTCTATTGCTCCAATATTCCATTCGCGCGGCCCATCGCCGCGGTTCGTGTGGGATTGATCGACGGACGTTTGACCGTCAATCCAACCGTCGCGGAACAAAAGACCAGCCTGCTGAACATCATCATCGCTGGCTCGGAAGAAGCCATCGTCATGGTCGAAGCGGGCGCGCTCGAAGTTTCCGAAGATACGGTTGCTGACGCTCTCGCCTTCGGCCACGAGCAAATCAAGAAAATCATCGTCGCGATTCGCGAACTTCACGATTCCGTCAAGCCGCGAAAGGCCGCCGTCACGCCTCCGGCGTTCGACGAAGCTCTGGCCAAGCAGATCGAATCAAAATACAGCGAGCGCCTGCACGAAGCGCTCGACACGGCCAAGTATCCCAAGCTCGAAAGCCGCGAGCGCGTCTCTGCCATCGAAAAGGAAATCATGGCGGCGATTCCCGAAGAGGAAAAAGACAAGCGCAAGCTCGCTGCTCGCGCCATCGAACGTATTCACGAGCGTTTTTTCCGCGAAGAGATCATCAACAAGCGCCGCCGCCCGGACGCCCGCGCCTTCGACAAAATTCGCCAGATCACCTGCGAAGTCAGCTTGCTGCCTCGCGTTCACGGCTCCGCGCTCTTCACCCGCGGCGAGACGCAATCGCTCGCCACGGTCACTCTCGGCACCAAGGACGACATGCAGCGCCTCGATTTACTCTTCGAGGACGACACATTCAAACGCTTCATGCTGCATTACAACTTCCCGCCGTTCTCCGTCGGCGAAGTGAAAATGTTGCGCGGCCCGGGACGCCGCGAAGTGGGTCACGGCGCGCTTGCCGAACGCTCGCTCGCCAATCTGATTCCGCCCGAGTCCGAATTTCCGTACGCGATTCGCGTCGTCTCGGACATTCTCGAATCTAACGGCTCCTCGTCGATGGCCTCTGTTTGTGGCGGATGTCTCGCCTTGATGGACGCCGGCGTGCCGATCAAGGCCCCTTGCGCGGGAATTGCGATGGGCTTGGTGGTCGAAGGCGACAAATACGCCATTCTCACGGACATCGCCGGCGCCGAAGATCATTATGGCGATATGGATTTCAAAGTCGCCGGCTCGCGCGAAGGCATCACTGCATTGCAGATGGATATCAAGGTTGCAGGCGTCAGCATCGCCATGATGCGCGAAGCGCTCGCCCAGGCTCGCAAGGCCCGGCTCGAGATTCTCGACACCATGGAAGCGGCTCTGCCCGCGTCGCGCGCGGAAATTTCCACTTACGCGCCTCATCTCTCTATGCTCACTATCCCCACGGACAAAATCCGCGACCTGATCGGTCCCGGCGGCAAGAACATTCGCGCCATCACCGAAGCCACGGGTTGCAAGATCGACGTGAACGACGATGGCATGGTACACATCTTCGGCGTCAACGGGAAAGCCGCCGAAGAGGCGCTTCGCCGCGTCCGCGAAATCACCGCCACCGCTGAAATCGGCAAGACCTATCTCGGCAAAGTCGTCCGCATCGCGGAATTCGGCGCTTTCGTTGAGATTTTCCCCGGCACCGACGGCCTGCTACACATCAGTGAAATCGCCGAGCAGCGCATTCGTTCCGTTCGCGACGCGCTCAAGGAAGGCGATCAGGTGATGGTGAAAGTCCTTGCCATCGAGGGAAACAAAATCAAGCTGAGCCGCAAAGCCCTGCTGCGCGAGGCCCGCGAGAAGCAGAAGGCGCCAGAGGGCTCGAGTGGCGGCCAAGCCTCAACCGCCGAAGTTGGCTAGTAGAACTTCATCAGCTCGCACACAAGAATAAAAGCGCAGCAATACGGTGCAAAAAGAAAAGGGAGGCGCTGTTCCTCCTCCCTTTTTCCTTTCCTGCGCGATGTGTGTGACGATCAGTAGTAGAACTTCAACCCCAATTGGACGATTCGCGGATCGCGCGCGCTCGTAACCCGGCCAAACAAGCTGGAACCGAGAGAGGTGCTCACGCCATCCGGGTTGGTGTGGTTGAACAGGTTGAAGAATTCCCCTCGGAACTGCATGCTGAATCTCTCTGTCAACTTGAGATTCTTGAACACGTCGAAGTCCCACACGCCCACTCCGGGCCCACGGACGGCCCCGCGAGGCGAGCTGCCGGGACGCACTTGCCCTGCCGGAACATCAGCGAATGCGCCTGTATTGAACCATTGGGCAATCGTGTGTGGCGCGCCCGAACCCGGATCACCAACCCGATCCGGCCGGCCGCCGGCGGCGCTGGGGCCAAAGTAACCCAGCCCCGCAGGATCCACGCCGGAGAGCGTGGTCACGGTGAGCGGCAATCCCGAATAATACGTCACGATGCCGGATACTTCCCATCCTCCCAGCGTGTGCCCCAGCACTCCCTCCTGCGCCCGGTAGAACGGCAGGTCGTACACATAATCGACCGTGAATACATGCCGGCGATCCAGTTGCGACGCGCCGTATTCCGCGCGGAGGTCGTACTGATTCTGCGGAGCGGAGCTACGGTCCGTTTGCGCGTCGGTGAGCGCATGGGACCACGTGTAATTGACCTGCAGCAGCGATCCGGTCCCGAATTTCTTCTGCGCCGCCACCTGCAGCGAATGGTAATTCGAGTCCAGCCGTGTTTCCAGCGTGTTGATTGCGTTGTAGCCCGGAAATGGCCGCAGCGAATTCAGAATCGGCACATTCGAGCGAGTGATCGTCGGATAGCCCAGTGAGTCAGCCAGGCCCGGTTGGACTTCGTTGATGTCCAGGATTCCCAGCAGGTGCGTGCCTTTGTCACCGTAATAGCCAACGTCCAGCAGCACGTCATGCGGCAACATTCGCTGCACGTCTAGGCTCCAATCCTGCACGTACGGCGTGTGGAAGGGCAGCGGCGTCCCGTGCAGCGCCAGCGGACTGAAAGAGACGTTTTGAGTCCCGTTCAAGGTGGGCGCTCCAAAGGTTGTATTCGAGAATGACACACTCTGCACGAACGGCGGATTGGCAAAAATGTTTTGTTCGAACGTCCCAAACAGCGTCGAGTCGTAGAAAATCCCGTACCCAGCCCGCACCGATGTCTTGCCCGTGCCGAACGGGTCCCACGCCAGGCCGATCCGTGGCGCCAAGTCCCCATTGTCCTCGCCGGAAACCTTGCTGCCGAACGGCGAATTTCCGTTCGCGACGATGATGCCGTTAAGAGGATTCATAGCGACACAGCCTGCTATCGTTGGATCGGCTGCGCATAGCTGGCCGGCTTCCTTGTTTTGCGTGGAGGTGGACGGCTGCGTCGGGTCAAAGGGAATCACATACGTCTGTCCTGCTGGCGCCTGTACGAAAGCCGACGGATCAAAGTTGTCCAATTGGCCGTTGTGGTCAATCGGTTGCCGGAAAACCGAGTAGCGCACCCCGTAATCCAGCGTCAAATTGGGACGCACGCGGAACGAATCCTGCGCGTAGAACTCCCATTGATTCGTCCGAATGTCAGGCGTCACATCTTCGGAAGCCTGCGCAAAGGTCGAGTCCTGGCCCAACAGGAAATTCGCCCACGATTGGTCAAAGGTCGGTGTTCCGGTAGGTGTCTCTGAGACGCCGCCGGCGACGAAGGGCGCAAACGAGAACGATCCCGTGTTAG
>JBOGNJ010000091.1:0-3545 GCA_050746905.1 Candidatus Acidiferrales bacterium | reverse complement strand
CTTTTCTGGGGCTTTTGACGGTCTTCCAGGCTTTCACCGGGGGTAATGATGGCTTCGAGGCGATGGGATGTTTTGACGGCGCTGACGGCACTGGCTGTGTTGGTGGTGGTGGCGTATTCGCTGCTGGTGCAGGGGCAAAGGCTGCACGTGGCTGCGTCGAATGGACGCATCTCGCGCGCGATGTCCGCGGGAACCGACGCCCGGCTTACGGGCGCGTACCGCTTCACGCGCGGCGGCTGGACTTACGTGCACCTGCAAGGCTCGCCTGAGCAAATCGGCTTCCAGCATGGTTATCTGCTGGCGCCGGA
Source organism: Candidatus Acidiferrales bacterium (assembly GCA_050746905.1). GTDB lineage: Bacteria > Acidobacteriota > Terriglobia > Acidiferrales > UBA7541 > DAHUXN01. The sequence continues at coordinate 3,237 of JBOGNJ010000091.1, read as the reverse complement.
AATCGCCGATGCGTTCGCGGCCGTGAAGCTTGACGACACGCACTCAACGAAGAGGGACTGGGCGTTTTTTCAGCATGCGGCGCACGATATGCTGTGGCCGCACATCGAAGCTGAATATCAGGCGGAGTTGAAAGGAATCACCGAGGGGCTGAATGCGCACGGCGTGAAAATGAGTCTGGATGACGTGGTGGCGCTGAATGCGTTCGAGGAACTGCCGGATTATTACGTGCCGTGGTACGACAAACGTCACAAAACGAAAAAGGCCGAGAGCGTCGCGGATTTGAAAGTGTTGGGGCACTGCAGCGCGTTTGTGGCCACGGGAAGCTGGACCAAAGACGGGCAAATCGTGATAGCGCACAACAATTGGACGAACTACATGGTCGGCGAACGCTGGCGCGTGATGTTCGACATCGTGCCGCAGCACGGATACCGCATGATCATGGACGGATATCCCGGCGTGATCACCAGCGACGACGATTTCGGGATTAATTCGGACGGCCTGATGGTGACGGAGACGACGATTTCCGATTTCCATGGATGGAATCCCGACGGCGTGCCGGAATTTGTGCGTTCGCGGAAGGCGCTGCAGTACGCCGGCTCGATTGACGATTACGTAAAGATCATGCTCGATGGGAACAACGGCGGGTACGCGAACGACTGGCTGCTCGGCGACCGCAAGACGGGCGAGATTGCGCAATTCGAGCTGGGATTGAGAGCGCACAAGGTGTGGCGCACGAAGAATGGATACTACGTGGGATCGAATTTCACGAGTGACCCGGAAGTGCAGAAACTCGACACAACGTACAATTTGAATGATCCCACCGAATCGCCGAACGCGCGGCACGTTCGCTGGGATGAGTTGATGAAGGAAAATAAAGGCAAAATCGACGTGCAACTGGCGGAGAAATTCGAAGGCGACCATTTCGACGCGTACACAAAGAAAGAGGGTCCCGATGTTCGCACGCTGTGCGGGCACGGCGATGATTCTCCGAAGGGCGATAAGGGTTGGGGCGTGAAGCCGTACGATCCGATGGGCGCTGTGCAGGGGAAGGTGACGGACAGCAAGATGGCGGAGCAAATGAGTCTGGTGGCGCACACGGGCCACCCGTGCGGAGAAACCTTTCACGCGAAACCGTTCCTGGCAGCGCATCCTGAATATAAGTGGCAAGCGCCGGAGCTGCGGGACATGACGTCAGACCCGTGGACCACTTTCCACGCCGGCGAACGCTCCGGCGGCTAATTCAGTTCGCGCGCGTGGTTCGCGCGCCGTTGTAACGTCCAAGGCAGTTTCCATCATTCGTTTCCGCAACGAGTAGTGTTGTCAGGAGCCGGTGGCGAATGAACCTCACACTCTTCTTTGGTTTGCTCGGCGTTCTCCTCGTTCTTGCGTTTATTGCCAATCGTCTGGCGCTGCGAACGGGAATCCCCGACGTGATTGTGCTGATGGGCACGGGCCTGGTGCTGGGGCCGGCGCTTCATTGGGTGGATGCCACGCCGCTGACGGGCGTGACGCGCGGATTCGGCGACCTGGCGCTGATATTGATTTTGTTTGAGGCCGGGCTGGAGCTCGACCTGCGGGACACGATACGGCATTTTCCGGGCGGGCTGGTTCTGGCCGTCGTGAGCTACGGACTTTCGGTGGTGGGGATCGCGTATTTTTGCATTGCGGCGATGCAAATAGAGCGATTGCCCGCGTTCGTGGCCGGCGCGGTGCTCGGATGCATCAGCAGCTCGATCATGCTTCCCGTGCTGCAACAGATTCCGCTGCGCGCGGCGTTGAAGACGACGCTGGTGGTGGAATCGTCGGTGAGCGACGCGCTGGCGGTGCTGGCCGTAAGCGTGTTGCTGGATCTATACGGCGGCATGGGCGGCGGCAGCGAGACGGGCTGGGTGGGCCGGTGGCTGCTCCATTTTCATTCGATTGCGCCGAGCCACGGCTCGATTTTGGGCGGTGTGGCAGTGAGTTTCCTGCTGAAAGTTCTTATCTCGCTGGTGCTGGGAATTGCCGCGGGACTCCTGTGGACCAGATTGCTTCCATTGCTGACCGAGGAGCGCTTCTGGCAGGTGCTGACCTTCGGCGCGGTGCTGCTGGTTTATTCCGGAGCGCAATTTGCGGGCGGCAGCGATTTGTTCGCCGTGATTGTCTTCGGCGGCACGCTGGCGAATTTTCCCCGCAAGGGCGGGAGGCTGACGCTGAGCGAGCTTCGCGCGGAATTGCTGGCGAAAGATTTGCATCACCAGATGCTTACTTTCCACTCGGAGCTTGCTTTTTTGGTGCGCACGTTTTTCTTTGTGCTTCTGGGCGTGATTGTGAACTTCGGAGGGCTGCAGAGAAATGCGGTGCTGACGCTGGGGATTTTGGGCGTGCTGCTGGTGGCGCGCTTCCTGGCGGTGCAACTCAGCCGTCCCGTCTGGCACGGGATCGGGAGCGGCGAGCGCGAATTGATGGTGTGGCTGATCCCGCGCGGGTTGATTACGGCGGTGCTTGCGTTTCAGGTGGTGGAAACGCGCAGCCAGGATTTTCCGTTTTTGACGGCGCTGGCTTTTGCATTGATCCTGATGACGAACGTGATCCTGCTGGTGGGAAGTTTCCGCGCAAGGGCGATGGCCCCGGTGGTCGCGGAGGCTACGGCTGGTTCCGGCGCGCCTCCGACGGAAGGGTCGCAAGAGTAGAAATCGCCGGGGCGATGCCGCGGCTTACTGGTGGATGGCGTTCCTTTCGAGAGCGCGGTTTTCGGCACGGCGGCGTGGTTGCCTCGATCAACGCATGCGCAAAATCGAAAGTAGGGCCGCGGCCATTTGGTGGTTGCATGTGTGATGGGAAAAACCGCACCCTTAAAACCGCCCCTTCGTTGCTCAAGGCAAGGGGGTGTGGCGCCCGGCGAACTGGTAATGGGTCAGTTTGAATTTTGACCCCTTGTGTCACGATCAAAAAATTCAAACTGACCCACCACCAGCGAACTTGATAATTTGTGGCGAAAGTGAAAGCGGAGTAGAATTGAGATTGAATTCTCCGATCCTCGGGGCCTGCGGAAGAGAAAATCCATGGCTTCGAGGACGATTCGCGCCGCGGAAGTAGCGCGGGAGACGTTTGCGAAGCGAAATGCTTTCGCAGGCGTGCAGGGTTTAGGCGGAAACGCCCGAGCCTCCCTTCATGGCAGCTTTGTGTTCGAGCGACCATGATTTGGAAAGGAGAAAAGCCGAGGCGCGAAGCGTCTGACTTTTGCCCAACTCCAA
>JBOGNJ010000090.1:0-17968 GCA_050746905.1 Candidatus Acidiferrales bacterium | reverse complement strand
GCCACGTGGGAGCAAACGGATTCTCCATTCCCGAGAAGGGCGCGCGATTCTGCGCGAAGGAATCAGAAAATTCACGGCCCACGGCCAGTGTCGAAATCAGCGTCAGAATAAACAGAACAAGCGCGAGCACAAATTTTCTTTTTCGCGGCGGAGCAATCCTAGCCGCGCCCACCCAAAATGGATAGCGCTCATCGAGCAGCTCGACCGGCGCGTTCCCGTTCCCGTGTCCGTTTCCATTGTCCACGCTACTAGATTACACGCGCGCGCCGCCGCTCGCCACTGCGGAAGAAACGTTCGTATTCGGGACGAACATCTCGCAGCTCGATAGACCGGCGAAATCCCGGCGACGGCGCGTAACCTTCCGGGCGCTTCCGGTGTCCAATTCTCAGGCCTGATGTTTCATCTGTTCCTGAACACTGCAACATCTGCTAGCATTTCACAGTCCCGTCGGGAGGTCCCGCGATGGAAGCATTCTGGCGCGACGTGCGTTATGCGTTGCGAGGCTTCGGCCGCAGTCCCGCGTTCGCGGTCACTGTTGTGCTTGCGCTCGCGTTAGGAATTGGCGCGAACACGGCAGTCTTCAGCGTGCTTGATCGGGACTTATTGCGTCCGCTTCCTTATCCTCATGCGAATCGGCTTGTGTTTTTCGGAATGCTTATCCCCTCCGCCGACTCGCAGCCATTCATGTTCATCGCTTCCTATTCGCAACTTCGCAGCGGGCACACGCCGTTCGAGTCCATGGCATCCTGGAGGCCGGGCGTCGCGGGATGCGATCTCACAGAAGCGCAACCCTTGCGGCTAGCATGTGCACGTGCGGAGTCCACGTTTCTGCCGACCTTTGGCGTCAGCCCAATCCTGGGAAGCACTTTCACTGACGAGGAGGACGGCGCCAATGCTCTCCCGGTATGCCTAATCTCTTATGCCTTGTGGCAAAGCCGATTCGGCGGCAGCCCAACGGCGGTGGGTCAGACCCTCTCGCTCGATGGCGCGCCAACCAGGGTCATTGGCGTTCTGCCGCGAAATTTCGAATGGCCCACGCTCGCACGTGTGGACGTCGTTTTGCCCGAGGAGCTTTCGGCTGCTGAGAGAACAAATCCGATGGCGGGAGTGGTGCGCGCCTATGCGCGACTCAAACCCGGCGTGACCATGTCTGAGGCCCGCGCACAGCTTGAACCGACGCTGGAAAGTTGGAGGCGCGCTTCCCCTCCAATGTTCCGGAAGGAAATGCGCCTAGGCCTGATTTCCGTGCGTGAAGAGCAAGTCGGCTCGATACGGCTCGCGCTGGTTGTTCTCTTCGGTGCCTCGCTTGCCTTGCTGCTCCTCGCCGCCGCGAACGTGGCAAACCTGTTCTTGGCGCGCGGCGCAGCACGAGAGCACGAACTCGCGGTGCGCGCTGCAGTTGGGGCGAGCCGCGGCAATCTTATCCGGCTGCAATTCACTGAGAGCATACTGCTCGGTCTTTTCGGAGGAATCCTAGGCGCAGGGATTGCCTTCGCGCTGCTACGGGTATTCGTCGCGCTCGCGCCGGCGGGCATTCCACGCATTGCCCAGGTGGGATTCGACACGCCGATCTTGGTTTTTGTGTTAGGGGCGTCGTTATTATCGGGTCTGATCTGCGGGCTGGCGTCGGCGTTCACCGCGCCGCCATTGCGGACGCTCCTTGCAGGGCCATCGCTCGGCCCGCGCCGAGCGCGGCTGGCAACACTGTTGGTTGCCGGCCAAGTGGCCGTGTCCTTTGTCTTGGTCACGGGAGCGGGGCTGTTTCTCGACACGCTGCGAAATATTGATGCCGTGCCGCTCGGAATGAGCACGAATCACATCGTCACTGCCGAAATCACGCTCGGGCGGTCTTCCGGTCAATTCGGCGCGGCGGACGAATTCTTTGATCGTCTCGAAACCGGACTGCGCAATTTGCCGGGCGTAACGGGCGTCGCGATCAGCGATTCGTTGCCGCCTACAGGCGGGGGACGCGCTCATCCTTTGTTTGACATTCGGGCCGAAGGTCGTCCGGCATTGCCGCGCGGAACCGGTGGCTTGGTTGGCTGGTCCATCGTCACCCCTGGGTATTTCCAGATGCTCGGCATTCCGCTTCTTAAGGGTCGCGGATTTGTATCGAGCGATCAGGATCCGAATGCTGATGTAATCGTCGTGAACAAGAAATTGGTTTCGCGGCTGTTCGCGGGCGAGACCGCCGTTGGACAGCATGTGCAACTGTCCGTGCCGTCCGGTCCTTGGTACACCGTTGTTGGCGTTGTCGGCGACGTGAAGTACCTGAATGAATCGGGACGAGTCGCACGCACCGACCCAGGATACTATCTACCGCGCAAGCGCTTCGCAGCGCTGGGCGCTGCGCCAGAAGGTGCGGACCGTCACGCCTTTTTTCTCGTGAGCAGCCCCATGAAATCCGCCGCAGTGGAGCGGCTCGTTCGGGGTGAAATCGCTTCGCTCGATCCTACGCTGCCGGCGGGCATATCGACGCTTGCCGCGCGGATAAACCTGGTGCGCGTTGAGCCGCGATTCAACGCTGCGCTCATCAGCCTGTTCGCTGCGACCGGCCTCCTGCTTGCCGCGATCGGACTTTACGGCGTGCTTGCGTTTCTCGTGGTGCAGCGCACGCGCGAAATCGGCGTACGCATGGCGCTGGGCGCGCATCCGCGCGACGTGATGAAATTGATTCTCGGTATGGGAACGAAGCTGGCTATCGCAGGCTTGCTGATAGGAATAGCGGGAGCATTTTTTTTAACGAGATTGCTGACGAGTTTGCTCTTCGGTGTGAAGGCGACTGATCCCGTAATCTTCGCGGGCGTCGCCATTTTCCTGATGATCGTCGCGCTTGTGGCGTGCTACATCCCGGCGCGACGCGCCATGCGCGTCGACCCGTTAGTCGCGCTCCGTTACGAATAAAAAACGCAAAAATATTTACAGTGTCTGGAGTTCTTTACCGGGCTTGAAGCGAACGGCTTTGCCGGGCTGAATGTTCACCTGCTGGCCGGTGCGGGGATTGCGGCCGATGCCGGTCTTGCGCGGTTTCACGTTGAAGACGCCGAAGCGGCGAAGCTCGATGCGTTCGCCGCGGCCCAGAGCGTTTTTCAGCGCCTCGAAAACCGTTTCGACAGCCTGCTCGGCTTTGGTGCGGGGAATATTCGTGCGTTGAACGACGGCATTCACGATATCAAGTTTTATCATTGCGGGCGTCTCCTCGTCGAAGCGTATGCTAGATGGCGCGTTGCAGGTTGTCAAGCCGCGCGCGGTGTAATAACATGCCGCGCCGTTTTGAAATGGAATGCATTGGGGGGATGGAATGAGCGTGAAGCCGGATCGCTGGATCACGAAGATGGCGCGCGAGCACAAAATGATCGAGCCTTTTTCCGACCGGCAGGTGCGCGAGGGCGTGATCAGTTACGGCGTCTCGTCGTATGGCTACGACATACGCGTGGCCGACGACTTTCGCATTTTTACGAATGTGAATTCGACGACCGTCGACCCCAAGCAATTCGACGCGCGCTCATTTGTGGAATTCAAAGGGCCGGTCTGCATCATTCCGCCGAATTCGTTTGCGCTGGGACGCTCGGTGGAATATTTCCGCATCCCGCGAAACGTGCTGACGCTGTGCGTGGGGAAATCCACGTATGCGCGCTGCGGAATCATCGTGAACGTGACGCCGTTCGAGCCGGAGTGGGAAGGTTTCGTGACGCTCGAGATCAGCAACACGACTCCGCTGCCCGCGCGCATTTACGCCAACGAAGGATTGTGCCAGGTGATTTTCTTCGAGTCGGACGAAGTTTGCGATGTTTCATACAAAGATAAAAAAGGAAAATACCAGTCGCAGCAGGGAATCGTGCTGCCGCGACTGTGATTCGCGTAAGCGATTTATGTCTGTGCGCGCGATGCATCGATCGATAATTCCCCCGGGCCGTACGCCGCAAGCATCAGCAAGCCTCCCATGATTGCCAGATTCTTCAGAAAATTAATCTGATTGTCAGCGCGCATGGCGCCCTGCATGGCCCAAAAATTGTGAAACATGAGCGTCGTCGGGATCAGATATAGAAATATGAGGAGCGCGGCGATGCGCGTCTGAAAGCCGGTGATCAGGCAGAGCGCGCCCAGAAGTTCGATGGTAAGCGCGGTGGCGAGCATGACGTTTGCCAGGGGCATGCCTTTTGAAGCCAGGAATGGTACCATGCCGCTGAAATGCATCACTTTTTCGGTTCCGGTGAAAATGAAAAGCACGCCGATAGAAATCCTTCCCACCAGGGGCATGATGCGTTCATAGGAGTTCACGTGTGTGCCTCCGTTTCGTGTGAGAATCTGAGCGTGGACATTTTTCTTTTTCAGGTCAGGTCGAAGAGCAAAACTTCCGACGGCTCCGTGGCCTGAACCTTCAACTTCGTTTCGTCTGAGATCGCCGCGCCGTCGCCCGCAGCCAATTGCGTTCCGTTCAGGCGCACTTTACCGCGCGCGACCTGCACCCAGGCGTGACGTCCCGATTCAAGCGGCTGCGTGATTTCCTCGCCGGCCTTCATGCGCGCGACGAAAAGCTTTGCGTCCTGATGAATCGCGACCGGAGCGTCTTTGCCCGCGAGCAATTTGAAACTCCCGTTCCAACTATTTTCCGGGAACGTGAATTGCTCGTACGCCGGTTTCAAGTTGCGGCGGTCCGGCAAAATCCAGATTTGCAGCAGATGAACCGGCTCGGACTTGGACGCGTTGAATTCGCTGTGCGTGACGCCGGAGCCTGCCGTCATGTGCTGAAGCTCGCCGGGACGGATCACGCCGCTCGAGCCGGTGCTGTCGCGATGTTCGAGCGCGCCTTCCAGCACCCAGGTGAGAATTTCCATGTCGCGATGCGGATGCATGCCGAAGCCCTGGCCCGGCGCGATAACGTCTTCATTGATGACGCGAAGCTGGCGAAAGCCCATGTGATTGGGGTCGTAGTACTGGTCGAAAGAAAAGCTGAAATGGGAGTCGAGCCAGCCGATCTTGTTGCGCCCACGCTCGTCGCGGGGGCGAATGGTGATCATTTTGGCCTCCTGATTCGTGTGTTTCGTATCCGTGACGGCATATTCGATGATCGAGATTGCGTCCCGATTCGGGGGCGGCTGGAGGTGCGCGAAAAACGAAACTCATTACCGATCAAGAAAATGTATAGCATTGATTGCATGGGTTTTAGCGAAATGCGACTGTGCATTTCATTACCGATCAGGATTGAGCGTTTTCGGGGTGTTCTTGGAGGCCCTGAGGGGCCTTTTGGCCTGTTGCGCGTTGTTTGCGCTCCGGAAGCCTCTACGGAGGGCGTCGTTGTCGGCATCATCGAATTTTCGCTCTTAATGACGCTAGCACGATGCGGAGCGCGGCGAAACTAGTTGTAGCTGTGGAAGAGTGGTTATTTCACAGGCGCGGGCGTATACTTCTGTAATGATTCGGGCAAGGCTTAAAGTTCTGGCTCTGGCGGCGCTGCTAATTACCGCAGCGGTCCCCGATTGCATGGCGCAAGTCCAGTCGAGCACCGACGCGATGGCCTGCTGCCGTTCGATGCCATGCACGCCGGCAAATCGCAGCCAGGATTGTTGCAAGAAGATGGTCCAGATTCCGAACGTGTTTTCGCTGGCGCCCGCACGGATATATGGGGCAGTTCCGCTGGTTCAGGTTGCGGCTGTTCCGGTATTAGGATTAGCTGCGCGCGCCATTGCGTCAACGCGCCACGCCGAAGTGAAACAGGATCCGCCCGGGGAATTGTTCACACTGCATCGATCCCTCCGAATTTAGCCCTCTATACGGAGCCGTGTGGCTCCCATCGCTGTGCCTTTGTGTTTACATCCTGAAAATCAGTCGAGTTTCTATCGTCGCCATTATCACGCGACGAGAAAGATATTCGAGGCTCACTTTATGATTTTACGCTGCGCGCATTTGCTAGCGCGTGCCATTCGTCTTCCAGCCGCGCTGATGATTGTTTTCGGTGTCGGGCTGTTCGCATCTCCGGCGTTCAGTCAAGGCCCAAGCCCGGAATCTGCTCCCACGCAATTTCCCGGCGGGGCCTTCGTCTCTTACAACTCCATTTTCGAGTCGCGCGATCTTGTGCCGGGGATGTTCGCCGATCCGAAATCCCCGACGGCTCGGGCGACGTTCACGCATCAAGGTGTTATCCGTTTCGCATGGAGTATGAAGACTAATTGGGAAGTCATGGCCGAAGTCCCCATCGTGACGCAGCACCTCGACACACCCGCAACAAGTATTGGCGGCACTGGGCTGGGGGACATCGCTTTTCTCGTAAAATACCGCTTCTTCCGGCGCGATTCGGAGCGCGGCACGACGCAAGTTTCGTTCACCGCCGGCCCGAAACTGCCGACGGGGCGAGCGAGTCTGCGAGACGGATCGGGCGTGTTGCTTCCCGTCCCGTTGCAGCCGGGAACAGGCTCGACGGATGTGTTCTTTGAAATGGACGGCACGTACACGGGCCTGTTCAACTCGAAGCGCCTGGTTGCGGACGAGTCGGTGAGCTATTGGCTGCGCACGCAGGGATCGCGGGACTTCCGCCTCGGATCCGAATTTGAATCGCGCTTCTGGCTCTCCTATCGGCCTTATCAGACGAAATTCGTGAACAAGGAATGGTTCATCGGTCCGACGCTTACTTTGTATCGCTACAGGCGCGATCAAATCAGCGGAGTGCCGCAGCCCGCGAGCGGCGGATACGTGCTGGCTCCCGGCGTGACGACGTTCTTCAGTCCCAGGCCGGGCTTGCATCTGTGGTTCGGCATGGAAATTCCTGTCGCGCAGGACCGTGCGGGCGCGCCGACGCGATTCGCGCGGCAATTCAGCATCGGAGTCACGCGGCAATTTATTCTAGGAAAACTAAAATAAATCAAACAAGGAGACACGACATGCGACACAAACGCGCCTGGCTGCTGTTGTTTGCCACGCTGCTGCTTGCTCCACAAGTTCACGCGGGCATCGAGCAGGTGAACCTGAAAGTTCAAGGCATGACTTGAAACTATTGAGCATACGGGGTGCAGCAAACCCTCCGGCGCCTGGATGGCGTCGCCAATGTGAAAGTGGAATTGCTCAATGGGAAGGTGACGATTACGCCCAAGCTGGACGGCGGCTTTGACCCGGCTTCCGTGCTCAAGCTCACGTACGACAGCGGCGTTTCCGTGGTGGAGATGAGCCTCACCGCGAGCGGGCACATCATCAAAGACCCGGCGGGCGGATTGGTTTTCGAAATCACGCCGAAAATCAATTATCCGATTGTTCCGGGCGCATTCGCGGACAAAATACAAACGCTTGCCGCATCGGGCGCGACCGTGCGCATGCGCGGGATTATCTATACGAAGCCTCCGGGCAAGGCGAAAAAATCGAAAGAAGCGCCAACGTTGAAATTCGAGGTTCAGGAGGTGATGTAAAGTGAAGCCGCCATCAAGAATTACGCTGCTCGGGGCTGTCGTGTTGTTGGCAGTGAGCGTCGGCGCATCCGCGCGAACACGAAGCGCTCGACCTCAGCCGGTTCGCGCCGCCAAGTCAATCACGGCGGCGCGAATCGGTGCGCGCATGCCGGATTTCTGCCTTAACGACCTGGACGGGCGCAAAGTGTGCTCAAGTCAATTTCACGGAAAGACCTTACTGATTGATTTCTGGGCTTCGTGGTGCGGTCCGTGCAAAATCGAGATGCCCGCCTACGAGAAATTTCAGGAGCGCTACGCGTCGCGCGGCCTTACCGTGGTCGGAATCGGCCTCTCGATGGATTCACCCGCGAACCTGAAGAAATTCGCGCAAAAGCTGGGCGTGCATTACACGCTGCTGATGGGAACAATGGATGTCCAAAACAAATTCGGCTTGCAGGGCATCCCGACAACAATCCTCGTCGATAAGAAAGGCGTGATTCGCAAGCGCACGGTCGGCTTCGACTACCCGTCGAAATTTGAAACCGCCCTGCGAGGATTGCTGTAAGCGTTTGGAAACATTAATGTAGCTGAATTGCCTCCTCTTTCCACAGATACGTCAACTATCGCCGCGCGCAACATCGTGCTAGCGTTGTTAGAGCGAAAAATCGATGATGCGAGCGACGCACAACAGTTCCAAATTTACGTGGGGGCTAGCAGGCGTAGAGGTTCAGCGGATAGGGCAAATCTTCACATTTCGGCATCAGGTGCCTGAGCTGGATTTGCGCCAAGCCTTCATTTTCAGCGGATGACGCACCTCCTTGCAGGATCTCAAAGCACCTCCCTATTGACGTATTGGGCCATTAAGACGAAGGAGGCTGGTTCGTGATCCCACGGCGCCTTGGCGTATTCGCGCACGATTTCTGCTGAGACAATGCCGACCTCGGGAGCGCGCGCCAAACCGCCGGAGTCCACGAACCGCGAATCGAGGAGCCGGATTGTGCTCAACGCGAGGTCGCGGTCGGGGAATTTTCTGTCCGAGCTTCGACCCACTCCATAGGAAACTAATTCGAGGTCTTCGATGATGCGTTTTGCCAGCCCCTCAATGAATCGGCGGTCAATTGTCAGACCGGCGACAGCATACGAGAAGTTCGGTATGTCGCGAAGTCGCATGACTTCCCCCCCGGCGTCTACGCGCTGGCATATATAGCGCCTAGCAGAAAGACGCATCCCACTAGAGACATTAAAGGCATGCGTTATGTCGGAGCTAAAGTTCCGACCTCCTAAGGCGGCGACGCAGAGCTGGCGGCCTCGTCGACGTAGTTCGGTTCGCAGACCAGCCGGTTCGTGAAAGCGGCGTCGATCCCGCCGCGCTCCAGAATAAAGGGCGCTAGGGCTTTTGGGTGGGGCGGAGGAGGACTTCGCTGATGAAGCTTTGGGGGGCTTGGGTGAGGAGCATGGCGACGGCGTGGGCTACGTCGTCGGGCTGGAGCATTTTTTGGGCGTCTTTTGTAGCGCTGTGAGAAAAATTGGTGGCGACGGAGCCTGGGCAAATGGACGCGACGCGGATGCCGTGGGCGCGGAGGTCTTCCGCCATGCAGTAGGTAAGGCCGAGCAAACCCCATTTGGAGGCGCAATAGGCTCCGCCGCCGCTCATGGAATTTTTACCGGCCAGCGAACTGATGTTAATAATGTGGCCGCGGCCGCGTGCGAGCATTCCGGGGATGACGGCGCGGCTGACGAGGAACACTCCCTTGAGATTGGTGTCTAACACTGTGTCCCAGTCCGTTTCGGTGAGTTGATGAATGGGGCCGAAACGGCCGACTCCCGCGTTGTTGACGAGGACGTCGATGGCGTCGAATTTTTTTAGAGTGGCGTCGACGAGCGAGGCGACTTGATCGGCGCGAGAGACGTCGGCGGAAAAGGCGAAGGCGTCAATGGAGTCGTTGCGAAGGCGCGTGGCCGCGTCTTCGAGGGCCTCCTTGTCGCGTCCGCAAATGCTGACGCGCGCGCCCATTTGGCCGAGTCGGCGAGCGATGGCGAAGCCGATGCCTCGGCTGGCGCCGGTGATGAGGGCGGATTGTCCGGTGAGGTCCCGACCAAAGGTGTCGGGAGGCAAAGGCCGCGGATTTTCAGTGGACATGAAGAAGCTCCTTGTGGACTGTTGCGCAAAAGCAGATTCCTCGTCGCATGGCTCCTCGGAATGACAACGAAAAGGTTTTCAGCAAAAGGGCGACGGGCGACGTTTGGCTGGCATTCATCATCTTATCACCAGCGCAGCAACGTTACCTGGACGGCAGGACAAAAGAGAACAGCGGGGAACCGGCGGGAATGGCCTTGCGCGACCGCAGAGGTTTCCCTATAATCCGAGAGTTTTCTGCACGCCCGCAATCTTAGCCAGAGCAATCTCAAAGATGCCTGCGGATGGTTGCGAATCTGATCGAGGAGGCAGGACGAAGATGATGCGAAAGAGATTCGCCGCGAACGGGATTGTGATGTTTGTGGCCGCCGTGATGAGTTTGGCCGCCCCGCTGGCGTCCGCCCAAGATCAGCAACAGCCGCCGGCCGCCAAAACACCGTATACACTTGCTGAGTACAACGCTTTTCAGGCTTGTTCGAGCCAGACTGACCCGCAGGCGAAAATCCAGTCGTGCGACGATTTTGCCTCGAAGTTCCCGAACTCAGTGCTGCTGCCGCTGGTGTATCAGACGGACTACAACGCCTACAACCAGTTGAAGAATTATCCGAAGACGATTGAGTACATCGATAAATTCCTGGCCGTGCCGGATGAGAAACTCACGGTGATTCCCGGCGTGACCAAAGAAAAAGTGACGGGCGACAGATTGCAGGCGCTGTACATCCGCGCGGTCGCGTTCAACCAGTCGTTCAACGAAAAGGATCCCAACGCGCAAGATGAGATGACCAAAGCCCGCCAAGCGGCGCTCGATGGGTTGAAAGTCTTGGGAGAACTGCCGAAGCCGGCGAACATGACGGACGAGCAGTTCGCGCAGCAGAAAAAGCCGCCCCAGATTTTGTTCAATTACACGGCAGGATCGGCGGCCTTTCAGTTGAAGGATTACAAAGCCGCGATTGATTCCTTCAACGCCGTGCTGGCCGACAAGCCCGACGATGCGGCGACGTATTTCCGGTTGGGTGTCGCTTACCTACAATTGGCGTCGCAGCAGGCACCTAAGACACCGCAAACGCCCGCGACGCCGCCGAACGGAACGACTCCTCCCACTACGGACGCAGCGACGACTGCAACAGCGGCCGCGACAACGGACCCTGTGCTGAATGACCTTTACATGAACGGATTCTGGGCGCTGGCGCGTTCGATTGCCTTGAAGGGGCCCGGCGAGGCGCAGATGCGTACTTATCTGCGCGCCCAGATGTTCAATTACGAGCAGCCGGCTTGCGGCACGCTGCTGGACCAGCAGATGAGCGAACTGATTCAGCTTGCCGGAACCACGCCAACGCGGCCGGCGACTTATAGTTTGCCGAGCGCGGCGGATTTGAACAAGGTGCTGCAATCGAGCAACCTGCTCTTGATCTTGACTGACCTGCAAGCGGGCGGCGACAAGGGCAAAATGACGTGGCTCGCGGTTTGCGGGCAGGAAATTCCGAACGTTGTGGGCAAGATCATTGACATGACGCCGGGAACGGATTCGATCGATTTCAAAGTGTTCACGGCGGAGACGGGCGAGCAAATTCAAGCGGGAACAACGGCGAATCTGGATGTGACGGTATTTACCGCGGCACCCGCAGGCGGCGCAGCAACCCCAGCGAGTGCCGGAGGAGCGCAGGCGGCCGCGACTCCGCCTCCCGTGCAGCCCGAAGCAGCTCGCTTGCAGAAGGGCGACGCCATCAAGTTCACGGGAACTCTGCTGAGCTACGACACGCAGCCATTTTTGGTCCATTTTGATAAGTGCAAAGTGGATGCTTCGGTGATTCCGCCCGAAAAGGGCGCACCGAAGAGGCGGCCGCACCGTCCAGGCACGCGATAAGTCTTCAGAGTCAAGAAAAGGCTGTCCCGTCGGGTTCCGGGGCGGCCTTTTTTATTTTGTGCAGATTATTTCGGGCGCGCGAAGCTAAGAATGGCGGCGGCCGTTGCGTTCAAGCTTGTATTCTTCGAGCTTGCGGCCGAGCGTGTTGCGGTGGATTCCGAGCGTGCGCGCGGCGCGGCACTGGTTGCCTTCCACATGATCCATCACACGCTTGATGAAACGGCGCTCGAATTCCGCAAGCGCTTCTTCGAGCAGGATGCCGCGTTCCACCATTTGCCCGATAAGGGTTTCCAACTGATCCTTCACAATTGCATCCTCCGAAGTGCGGCGCTGGGGGCCGAGCTGCGGGCGCTGAAGCTATCTCCAAGTGCCGACCTCAGGGGCTAAAGCCCCGTTCATTAGGGCACTTTTCGGCACGGCTAAAGCCGTGCCCTAACGAGAACTACAGGCCGACTTGCACTCGACCCTGCAGAAAGCAAAGAGAGTGGCGGCGTAGAGCCGCCCCTACAAAGACTGACCATGCGTCTTCGCAAGCTGTAAAGCCGTGCCGCACGCGAGAACCTTTACGAAACCTAATCGAGCGGATGTCCGGTCAATCGCTGATACACTTCGCGATATTTGGCGCGCGTTCCGTTGACAACATCAGGCGGCAGCGCCGGAGCAGGCGGCTGCTTTGACCAGCCGATGCGTTCAAGATAATCGCGGACAAACTGCTTGTCAAAAGATGGCTGGGCTTTGCCGGGTTCGTAAGAATCCGCGGGCCAGAAGCGCGAAGAATCGGGAGTCAAAGCTTCGTCGATCCAGATAAGTTCGTCGCCAATCAGGCCGAACTCGAGTTTCGTGTCGGCAATGATGATGCCGCGCGCAGCGGCGTATTCGGATGCGCGGCGATAAACTTCGAGAGTGATATCGCGAAGTCGCGCGGCAAGCGCTCGGCCGATTTGACCGGCTGCCGCCTCGAAGGGAATATTTTCGTCGTGGCCGGAAGTGGCTTTTGTCGCCGGCGTGAAAATCGGCTCCGGCAAGCGATCGGATTCTTTTAGTCCAGCAGGAAGCGGAATGCCGCAGACTTTCCCCGTGGCGCGATAGTCTTTCCAGCCGGAGCCGGAAATGTAGCCGCGAGCGACGCATTCAATGGGAATCGGGTCCGTGCGGCGAACAATCATGGCGCGGCCGTTCAGTGCGTTTTGATAAGGCGCGAGCTCACCGGAAAAATCGCCGGCGCTGATGACATGATTCGGGATGATGCCGGAAAGTTTGTCGAACCAGAAAAGCGAAAGTTGCGTGAGAACGCGGCCCTTGTCGGGAATCGGCGTGGGCAGAATCACGTCGAAAGCCGAGAGGCGGTCAGTGGCGACGATCAAAAGGCGGTCGCCGAGGTCGTAAATGTCGCGGACTTTGCCGCGCGCGAGAAGTTTTAATGCTGAAAAATCCGTTTGTGAAATTGTTGGATATGCCACCGGAGTCGCCAAAGGTTTCCGTCCTTAGTGTAGTTAAGAGGACGTAATTTTAGCGCAGGGAAACAAGATGTCAATCAGGTAAGCAGACGACCTGAGGAAAACTTTTTCACAAGACGCGGCGAATTACCAGAAAAAAATTACGCCGCCGTGGATTGCGCGTGCTCGTCCCAGCGAACGGAAACGAGTTTCGAAACGCCGGGCTCCTGCATGGTGACGCCGTAGAGCATCGAGCCCATCTCCATCGTCTTGCGATTGTGCGTGACGATGATGAATTGCGTTTGCTCGCCCATGTCGAGGAGCATGCGGTTGAAGCGGCCGACGTTGGCTTCGTCGAGAGGCGCGTCAACTTCGTCGAGAATGCAGAACGGGCTCGGCTGAAAACGGAAAACGGCGATCAGAAGGGCGAGGGCCGTCATAGCCTTCTCGCCGCCGGAAAGCAGCATGATATTTTGCAGGCGCTTGCCCGGCGGCTGAGCCACAATGTCGATGCCGCAGTCGCCGGAGCTGTCAGGCTCCGTTAGGCGCATTTCGCCGTTGCCGCCGCCGAAGAGAGTGCGGAAAGCTTCGGCGAAATTGCGATTGATGACGGTGAACGCTTCCTCGAATTTCTGGCGCGAGACAGTATCTAGTTCTGTGATGGCTTGCTGCGTGTTTTGAATGGACTGGACGAGATCATCGCGCTCGCGCGTGAGGAAAGTATTGCGCTGATCGCAGTCCTGATATTCTTCGAGCGCCATCATGTTGACGGGACCCATGGATTCAAGGCGTTCCTTCATGCCCGTGTAACTCGCTTCGGTGGTTACTAATTCTTCGCCGGTCAAAAACTGCTCTTGTTGCACAATCAACTCCTCGGGTTGAGCGCCGGCTTCGGACGCGCAGGTTTGGCGCAGATGCTCGCGGTCGGAATCGTTGCGGGCTTTTTCGATTTCGCGCTGGGTGCGATTCGCGCGCAATTCTTCCAGCGAGATGCGCTTTGTGCGGAGGTCTTCATCCAAAGTGGCGGCGCGTTCGCGCTGGGAGTTCCATTGTTGTTCGAGCTGGACCTGGCGCTGCTCAAACTGCGATTTCTCGCCGCGATAGTGCTCGACTTGCTGTTGGAGTTGCGAAGTATTCGACTCGCGTTCGGTTTTCTCGATCAAGAGCGCGTCGCGCTGGCCAATTAGTGTTGTTAGGCGTTCGAGGGCCTGGCTCGATTCCTCGGCAAGACGCGACTCAAGCGTTTCCGCATTCGCGAGGCGCTCGGCCATGGCGGCCAATTCCTCGCGACGCGCGGAGAGTTCGGTTTGCTGCGTGACGACGCTTTCACGCAGCGCGGCGAGACGTTCCGTGGCCGCGGCGGCTTCCTGCTCGGCCGTTGCGCGAGAGACAAGCGTTTGTTCGCTGAGCAGGCGAGCTTCGGAGGCGCGGGCGCGCGCCTGTTCCGCTTCAGACCGGAGGCGAGCGGCTTCGCGCTGCGCTTCGGCGGCTTGTTGTTCAACGCGCGCAAGCGCCTCGCGAGCCTGTTCGAATTGGTGGAATGCGCCAACGCGCGTTTTTTCGGCTTCGACGTGCGCCGTAACTTTCTGGTCCAACTCCATTTCGATGCGACGCTGGTCTTCTTCTGTCCGTGCCAATTCAGCCTGCGTTTCGGAGGCGAGACGTTCGAGGCGAACGACTTCAGCTCCGTGCATTCGCAGTTCGCGTTTCAGCGCAAGCGGGCCGGCTTCACCGGGGCGGCCGCCGGTGACCATGCGTCCGTGGTAGCAGGTGCCTTCGAGTGTGACGAAGTATTGCTGCGGATTTTCGCGCGCCAACTTTTCAGCTTCGGCGGCGGTTTCGATCAAATAGGCGCCTTCGAGTTTGGAGAGGAATTGTTTTGCCGCCGGGCCGAGCGGGTCGCGGAATTCGACGAGGCGGTCGAGGCGAGAGACGATGCCGGCCGAAGAAAGAGACGCGGATTCGGGACGAGGTTCGTACTTCATTTGGCGCAAGGAATCGACGAAGAAAGTGGCGCGGCCGCCCATTTCGTCGCGCAACAGGCTGACGCCGGCGCGGGCGTGGTCGAAAGTCTCGACGACGACGTATTCAAGTTCGTCGCGAAGGAATTGCTCGATTGCGCCTTCGTACCGTTCCTCGACCTCCGCGTAATCCGCGAGGACTCCGACGGCGCGGAAGCCACGCAAATCCGCCTCACCATTCACGGCGAAAAGCTTTTGCACCGCTTCGGCGGTGTACGCGCGGTCGTTGAGAATTTGTTCGAGCGAGTCGCGGCGGGCTCGCTCGGTAGCCAAGTCTTCGCGCAATTTTTCGTTGCGCTGCGCGGTTTCCTGATGTGCACGCCGAATTGTCGCGAGGGACTCTTGAGCGTTGCGAACTTGCTCGGCGAGTTCGAGCGCGTTTGCTTCCGCTTCGTGATGGCGGGCCTCGGCGTCCTGAACTTTCTCAGCTTGGGATGAACGATCGGCTTCGAGGCGCGCCAGCACTTCCTGACGTTGCGCCTGTTCGATGGCAATGCGGGCGGCCTGATCTTCGGCCTGCAGGGATTCGACCTGCGCGCGAACGGAATCTTCGCCGCTGCGAGACGCAGCTTCGCGCAGAGCGGCAATGTGCTGCTCGACGGCGACCTGCTCGGCGATGCCGGATTCGATTTGGAGCGCAAAATTCTGCAGGTGCGATTCGAGTTGCGCGGACTCGGCGCGGAGAGAGGAAACGCCCTCGCGATGGCCGGCGAGGCGCGTCTCGACTTGCGCAGCCTGCGTTTCCGACTGAGCAATTTCCGCGCCGAGCTGCGTGACGCGCGAATCGATCTGCGCGGCCTGCTCGCGATTAAAGGAAATGCGATTTTCGGCGCGGTCGAGTTCGAGTGCGGATTGATTGAGAAGATTTTGAAGCTGACGCAGTTCGGTTTCGAGTTCGTAATTGCGCGCGTTCAGGCGCTCCTGCTCGGATTCGAGTTCGTGAATTGCGCTGCTTGCGCCATTTTCCGCAACCGTCATTTCGCCAATAGTTTTTTCCAGGCGCTCGGCTTCGGATTCCAGGTGACGCGCCTTACTGGCGAGAACCGTGCGCATCAGGCCGCGCATTTCTTCGCGCAGTTCGGCGTAGCGGCGGGCTTTGGAAGCCTGGCGCTTGAGTGAGGCGAGCTGTTTTTCGACTTCGACGAGAATGTCGTTGATGCGCGAGAGATTCAGTTTCGAGGCTTCGAGTTTCGCTTCGGCGAGGCGGCGCTTCGTTTTATAGACGGTGATCCCCGCGGCTTCCTCGATGAGCGCGCGGCGATCCATGGGCCGCGAATTCAGGATTTGGCCGATGCGGCCCTGTTCGATGATGGCGTAGGAATCAGGGCCGAGGCCCATGCCCATGAAAAGTTCCTGAACATCGCGCAGGCGGGCGACGCGGCCATTGATGAGATATTCGCTCTGTCCGGAGCGATAGAGGCGGCGGCCAACGACGACTTCGCCGGGTTTGACGTGGACGGCGGGCTTGTCTGGCGCGCGCTTTTTCCAGTGCTTGTCGGGCTTCGACGCGTCTTCTGCGGCAATGTGCCCGGTGGTTTCGGCAGAGACCGCTTCCAGTCCGGTTGAAGCGAATTCGACGGGAACAGCGACGGAATTTTCCGGAACATTTTCCGAGGAATTCTCCGGGACATTTTCCGGCTGGTCGCCGAAAACTTTGGCGACGGCGTCGGCGAGTTCCGGATCCACGAGCGTCAAGGACACTTCGGAGATGCCCATCGGCGGACGTTTTACGGTGCCGTTGAAAATGCAGTCGGACATGCGCTCGGCGCGAAGCATTTTGTGGCTTTGCTCGCCGAGGACCCAGGAGATGGCGTCGACGACGTTTGACTTGCCGCAGCCGTTGGGTCCGATGATGCAGGTGACGCCGCTGCCGCTGAAGACGATTTGCGTCTTCTCGCAGAAGGATTTGAAGCCCAACAATTCGACTTTACGCAGTTTGAGCACGCTGCTCCTTGGAAATAGCCGGGCTCTTCCGTTGGATGCCGGGAAGCAGCCTGAATTTTGTAACATCCAGCAGAGGATTTGGAGACAAAAATCGTGGCGGGTCGCAGTGTGCGGGCCCAGCCGTCTGGCGCATCAGATCGGCGGTGATGCGGAAGAAGATAGCATGGGGCCAAAGGCGTGTAAAGCTTTTGGCCAGGGAATGTGTCTGCCGCGAAGGCAGAGCCTGGAGTTTGGGAACGCCAAAATTCAGATAGTGGGTCAGTTTCAGATTACCGCGTTAATCAGGCTTAATCGACGACGAGGCTTTGTCCAGAAGCCGAGGTAGGTCCGAAAGCTTGCTCGACTGACGGGCGCGGCCGTAGTCTGACCCTACCTAGGCGAAGATGTACTCCAAGTGCGGGGTTCCGCTTATGTCGTCGCGGAACGTGCCGACCGTGATGAGAGCCCATCCGCCGCAGTTGCCCCGTCTAAAACGAACCTTTGCACAGAGGGGTGCAACATAGTTTGGATTAGAAAAGTCGGGCATGAGGTCGCAATCGCTCATTTCCCATGTCACTGTGTCGACGCGGGCTGGCCCAGAATGCAACCATTTGTCGAGCCGCTGCGAAGAAAGAGTCGGGTCGAGTTTCGCCACATCGAGTGCTTTGGCATAACTAATTACTTGCCGTTCGGTAAAGTGTTGTTTCCCAATTAAGGATGACGGGACCAACACCAACACGACCATAAGCCACCGAGCCTTCATATGAGTGCCCCTCCTCAATACTTGTGACTGTGTAGGAGCATCTTGAACTCAAGCTTAC
This sequence comes from Candidatus Acidiferrales bacterium, assembly GCA_050746905.1. Lineage (GTDB taxonomy): Bacteria > Acidobacteriota > Terriglobia > Acidiferrales > UBA7541 > DAHUXN01. The sequence continues at coordinate 390 of JBOGNJ010000090.1, read as the reverse complement.
CATGATTTGATGTCAGTGCCCGATAAGTCGGATTACCGGAAACTGACCTATCACCCCAATTCAGGACCTATTTCAAGGGAATGTGCCTGAAAGTGGCCTATTTTAAATACTTCTGGTACCAGGCGACGATGCGGTTGAGGCGGTCGAGTTCGTGCTTTTCTTCGTGGAAGCCGTGATTTTCGCGCGGGTACTCGACGAGCTCCGCGGGCGCGCCGTAAAACTTCAGCCCGCGATATAGGCCGGTGCTTTGGCCGAGCGGATCAGTCGTGTCGTTGATTCCCTGGAGGATCAAGATGGGCGTGTGGGCGTGCTTCAGGTACATGAAAGGCGAATGGTTGATAAAACCCTCGGATTTCTCATAGGGAAGGCCCCAAAACCATTTGTCGTAGG
>JBOGNJ010000089.1:0-7874 GCA_050746905.1 Candidatus Acidiferrales bacterium | reverse complement strand
AAGTTTGGCCTGGTCAGCGCGATGCTTTCGCAACACGAATCTCAAAGAAAATTCAATGCCGCACTACTCGGCGGATTCGCGTTTATCGCGTTGTTGCTTGCAGCCGTGGGAATCTACGGGAGCATTTCGTATTGGGTGAAGCAGCGGACGCAGGAGATTGGCGTGCGCATGGCGCTCGGGGCGCAGCGAGCGAATATTTTTGCACTCGTGATCGGCCGTGGCTTGGCGCTGATTATCGCCGGACTTGTGATTGGCGTGGCGGGCGCGTTGGCGGTGACGCGCGTTCTTGCCGGCATGTTATTCGGCGTGCGACCGGCCGACGCGCCCACATACATCGTCGTTGCGCTGCTCTTGGGCGGAGTGGCGCTCGCTGCGTGCTATTTGCCCGCGCGTCGCGCCATGGATGTCGACCCGATGGTCGCTCTGCGCTACGAATAAGACCGCGCGGAAGCAAGAAAAAGCGAATGGCCGTCCGGGGGACGCGGAGCGGCCATTCGCTTCTCACTTCATACAAACTGCTGCGATACGCGTCCGCGAGACAGATGGTGCGCCGCCATTCACGCAACGAAATCGATGCACGCGGCGAATCCAACGTTCGATTATGGCTGCCGTGTCTTGCGATCGCTTAGCCGCCGCTTTACGGTACCCACCCCGAGTAATCCTACCCCAAGCAGGAAGAGCGAAGCCGGTTCGGGCACCGGCGAGGTCCCTGTCGCGCTCGCGAAGGCTACAGGCGATGCCGAAAGAATTAAAATCGCGAAAAACAGCAGAGTCAGAATTCCTCGCATTTCCAATTTGCCCCTTGCTTGCCGGTGCTGACATGCGTCGGCGTCGGTTGTCTCTACAGCATTTGACTTGCCATCGCGAGTGGATGCAGTGAAACGAGTTAGGCGTCGGACCGTATTTGTAGGATGCAACACATTGCGGACAATCCGTCGCACATTCCAATTCGCCAACGCGCGCGTGTTCGTAAGAAACTGTAGATTCAATCGGGACAATACCTGAGAAAGAAACTTTCCCGACGGCGCCGAGGAGTAGTGGGTCAGTTTGAATTTTCTTGATCGTGACACAAGGGGTCAAAATTCAAACTGACCCATTATCCGCCGACGCCTGCGCTTGCTTGCGTAAATTGGGAGTGAGACAATGGAAAAATCAGGACGTCAGCACGGGAGGTCAAACAATGAAGGCGAAATTGGCGCTGGTGGCTGCGGCGGTTTTGATGGCCATGCCGGTGATGGCACAGGCTCAGACGAATCATGTTTCCGGAAATTATATGGAATTCCGCAACGCGGACGTTTACACAGGCCCGTGCTTCGCGAATTCCGAAGTGGGTTTGACCGGACAGGACGCCGTGCTCGCATGGCAGGTGGCGAATGGCGAGTGGAATGGAGTGTCCTTGTCAGGATTGGGCGTGGTTGCCGTGGTTCGCGCGAACGCCACGCTGGGCGATCCATACGGCGATCCGCTGCCGGCAAAGGCGGCGCTCTTCGTTGACCAGCGTGCCAACAATGCACAACGCGCCGCCCTGATCGCCTTTGCGCAATCGCAATCCGCCGGATTGCTCAATGACGTGGTCGCCGTTTCGCCCGCGCCGATTTCTTTCACCGCTGATTCAAACCGCATGGGCTGGCAGACGCTTGCGGTCGGCAACGTCGTGAAACTCTCCACGCGCGCCATCAATATGGGCGACATGATTTGCCACAACGAAGAAACGTATTATCCGCCGCTCGCCGGGCACTTGCAGCATTCCATGCCTGTTGTGGCGGTCGACAGCAGCTATCAAGGAAATTCCCTGGGCGTCACGTGGAATGATTCCGATCGCCGCAGTTCGTTCGTGGGCAAATTCGCGGAATAAATCCCCGTTCCATCTCCGAAGGAGAAGGCCCGCCGTCTTGGCGGGCTTTTCTTTTATGGATTCCTTTTGGCGTCTGCTGATTCCAATTGCCCGGAAACCAGGCGGACGCGATAATCATCCCATAGAGATGAGCGTCAATTTTTCATACAGGAGAATTGAGATGATTCGTCAGTTTGCGCGATATTTCGCGGGCATCTCGGTCATTGCGTTGATAGGTCTGGCGACGACAGCGCGGGCGCAGGATTACAAAGCCGCGGCCGGGACTGTACCGGTGCCGCCGGAAATCTCCGCCCCCGTGCGCGCTCTGCTTTCTCCCGCCTCTATTTCCGTGACCGGACCGAGCGGCCCTCTCTGTGAAGTCTGGCTGCGCGCGGGCATCCCGGCGGCGGTCCAACCGACAACAGCTCTGGGCGTCACTTATGGTCAGCTCGCCGACGGCTCGCTCGTGGGCGCCATTCATTTTGACGCAGCGGTAAAGGATTTTCGCAATCAGACAGTTCAGCCGGGCACATATGTTTTGCGCTATGCGCTCCAGCCGGTTGACGGGAATCATCAAGGCGTTTCGGACTATCGCGATTTCCTGCTGCTGACTCCTGCGGCAGCCGACACCGCCACCGCGAATCTCGCCGATAATGATCTTTACGTCCTGAGCCGCAAAGCCTCCGGGGCAGGACATCCTTCCGTGTGGAGCCTTGTGCCGACGACCAGCGCACCCACTTTGCTTCCGGGCATCGCGCATGATACGAGCGATGATTTTTGGGTCCTCTACATGAAGGCTGCCATTGGACCTTCGCCAACCACGCTGGGCCTCGTCATCGTGGGCCACGCGCTGGAACAATAGTGCAAACAGCGGGCCACGCGGGACGCGATAAGAAAATCGCCAGCCAACACAACTAACAATGTACATCTGCAAAAATTGCGAGCAGCCCATTAATTCTGCGAGCGTCGTTTGCCCTTATTGCGGCGCGAACCAAAGCGAGTCTGCGCCTGACGAAGCGCCGAAGCCTGCAAAAAAGCGCAGTACCGCCAGGCTTCCCATAGCGATTGGAATTGTGGTGCTCGGCATCTGGGGCATCATCTGGTTCGCTTTGCCGCTGCGATTCGAAAATCCGCGCCCGGCGGCGGAAAAATCGGCAATCGCTTCGCTGCGCGCTGTGCAGAAAGATTTGGCCACTTATCAGAACGGCGCTGGTTCGTTCCCCTCGACGCTGGAATCGCTCGGCGAGCCCGCGGTTCAAGCGGCGCAACAGGCGATGTCCGGTGGCTACGCGCTGCGCTATACGCCGCGGCAGATCGATGCGGATGGCAACGCCCATGCCTATGCGTTGATTGCAGTGCCGAGGAATTACGGCTACAGGAACTTTTACACGGATCAAACGGGAGTCGTGCGCGCAACTCGCGACAGCCGCCCCGCAACAGCGCAGGATCCCGTCGCGGGCGCTCAGTAGCTGACATTCAGTGAGGTGGGAAAGCCGCGCCTTTTCAACAACGTCACGCTCGTTGCCGTACAAAAAGAAGTGCCAGCGGGTAATTAGACCCGCTGGCACGAAAAACGAATGACCGTAGCTCTCGCCCTTATCTGCGGCGACGGGACTTTTTCTTCGGGCGCGCCTTGGCCTTCTTTTTCGGCGCGGACTTTTTCTTCTTTGCAGCCTTTTTTGCCTTCTTGGCCTTCGCGGGCCGCTTCGCTTTAGCGCGAGGCTTCGCCGCCCGCTTCGCCGGAGCGCGGCTGGGAGCTGGGTGCTCCGCCGCTTCTTCGTCGTCCTCGTCGGCTTCCACTTCGATTTCGACTACTTCTTCGGCGGTTTCTTCGTGCTCATCACTGCCCAGCTCGCCCTGTTCTTCTTCCTCTTCCTCAAAGCCGGGGAGCTCGTGGTCTTCTTCCTCTTCGTGGAACTTGGCGTCGAACATATTTCCTCCGCGGGGTAAAGAGCTCGGCGGCTGTCTTTCCCACTCGCTTTGTTTTAAGCGCAGAGCCGGAAGTTTGTCAAGGCGCAAAAGTCGCCGGGCTTCGGGGATGCGTTCTGGGTTGCGCTTGTAAGTGACTGAACTACTTTAGACGAAATGTGGATGCGGCTGTAAGGTGCTCAAACATATTGGCTTACTGCTTGGTGGCTATGCTTAGCCGGTCGCCTGCCCTCAGGTCGCGGTCGGCCAGGAATGGATTTCCCTGTCTCAACGCTGCCACGGTCGTACCATACGTATGCGCGATCGACCACAAGGTCTCTCCGGGAAGCACGCGATGCTTCACCGGCTGATTATGGCCCGTTCGCTGCGCTGTTTTTTGCAGGCGCGCCGCTGCCGGATGGCGAGGGCTTGCGCCGTGCGGTGCCGCGGCATTCCGAACCGGCGTCGCTCTAGGATACGTGTTCTCGTAAATACGAATTGTGCGTCCCCGCGGCGCTCGTTCCGTACGAAGATGGTTCCATCGCTGAAGTTCTCTTACGCTGACATCGTAACGCGAAGCGATGCCGTCAAGCGTGTCCCCGCGGCGAACACGATAGTGGATCAGTCGCGCCCGGGGAGGCGCCGTGGGAACAATTAATTCCGTCCCGACCGCGGGCGGGTCGTTTGCGTCGATTACGTTGACGTTTTCCAGAGACGCGACCGTTACGTGATACTGTCGCGCGATTTGTCCCAGCGTTTGCCCTTGCTGCAATTTCGCGATACGCCAAATCGCGAGCTTATCAGCGGGAATGGACGCAATTTCCTTCTGCAGGGCAACGCCAGTTCCCTCCGGAACGTGCAGAGCGAACCCTGCCTCATTCGGCGTGATTCCCCGCACCAACTCGGGATTCAGCGCCTCTAAATCGTCGAGGCTCGCGTCCGTGGCGTCGGCGACCAGGCGCAGGCTGATCGAGTGATTCAGCGTGACCGTGTCGAACTTCAGTGGCGGGTCCGGAGCCACGTGAATGCCGTACAGCAATGGATCTTTTGCGATCATTGTGAGCGCCAGAATAATGGGAACGTAGTTCTTGGTTTGTTCGGGCAGCGCGTTGCGACGCTGCAGTTCCCAGAAATCGGCGTAACCGGTTCGCTCGACTGCACGCGCCACGTTGAGCGGTCCGGAATTGTACGCAGCCATCACCAAATACCAGTCACCAAACATCTGGTAAAGATCGCGGAAATGCTCCGCGGCCGCGCGCGTTGCCGCAGCCGGATCATCGCGCTTGTCGACCCAGTAATTCCGGCTGAGTCCATATTCCGCGCCGGTATACGGCATGAATTGCCAGATGCCCCGTGCGCCCATGCTGGAAACAACGCGGGGCTTGAATGCTGACTCGGCCTGCGCAAGGTAAATCAGGTCCTGCGGCACGCCTTCTTTTTTCAGTGTCGATTCGATCATCGCGCGATAGCGCCCGGCGCGTTGCAGGCCCGTTTCGACAATGGCGCGGCCCCGCGGCGACTCAAAAAAACTCAAATACTGAAGCACAGAGGCATTGACAGTCAGCGGCAGGTCGTGCCCGACGCTGATCAGCTCTTTTTCCGCCATCGCTGCGAGGCGCGGGTCCGTCGCCGGAAGGCTTTCCATGTTGGCAATTTCTTCGATAGGCGCGGTGGGCTCAGGCTGCGCCGTCGCCTGCGTATCGTCGGTCGCATCGGTGTTATCCATGTCGTCTTCGTTGTCGGCGGCGGCTTCGTCCTTCTGCTCCGCCTCCATCTCATAATTCTGCATGGTGTCGACGATGCGGTTGAAGAGCTCCTGCAGACGCTGGTCACCCGTGGTTTCGAGTCCGCTCGTCATCAGGCGGTCGAGGGCCACGCTGAAATCCTTGCGGGCCACGTCCAGTTGGCCGGCCTGATAAGCCTGTTGACCTGCGTCGTAGCTCGCCTGAACCTGCTCAATCAGGGCATCGACTGCCGGATGAGTGGCTAACGCAAGGTCTTGCAGAGCAGGAGGATGCTCTGGCAGGGGTAGTTCGCCGATGTTGGCGGCGGCCACCAGGGATACTTGGGGCGTTGCAGCCGGTCGACGGACTTGGACCGTGTGTTTCGCGGTGTCTTCGCAACCCGCGGCGGCCAAAAACGACAGCGCAAGCGCCGTCGCCAGGATCGAGCTCCCTTTTCTGCCCCTCATTCAGCCTCCGAACCACCCTCAGGTATGACGGCCGGCCTCCGTAAACGTTACCTTACCGCTTCTCGGCCTCAGTCAAAGGAACGCCACCAACGCCGTGCCTTCGCACGGCATGCTTGCTTATGTCCGGATGTATGGCGCTCTACAAAAAATTGTACGAGCCACGGCAGGATGGGTCAACCAGGTTGTCGAACAGCTGTTGACCGAAGCGAGACATCGAGTACTAGTCCCAATTTGCCGCCTGATAGGACAGGCTAGAGCGCGCCTTCCCGTACCTAAGGCTTCCCTAGGACTATCTTTTGTTCGAGCAATAGCCGGATAGCATCCTGATCTGATTGAGAGAACGCCCGCTTCGGGAGCATATAAAACTGACGGGGAGGCATTGATAGCAGGAACAGATCCGGCGTTTCCCGGTGCTGGGCGAACAGATTCCAATGAATCTTGCTTTCAGCGTCGGAGGACGACATCCCCAACCCTTCCTCGTCTATCCGGACAGTTTTTTCGGAGTGAAGAGTTTTGGCTTTCAGGAATTCTCGCTTAAACCGGAGCGATTGCAAAGGGCCGTGGCGCAGCAGGATGAAAACGCCATAGGCTACGAGGAAGATCGCAATAGGAAGATCGGTATGAATCCAGAGAAGGACTGCACCAACAACCATCAGAAAAATCCCCAGAGTGAATGCAAGGTAGATTACAGACCGCGTCCACAGAGGTGCCATATATTTTCGCCAGAAACGCTGACCTTGTGCGTAGTCCTCGGGCGTGTACGTGAATTGTGCGCGAATTTCTGTCATATCAGGAAAGCGCTTGCCGCAAGTCTTCGATCAAGTCGGCGGAATCTTCCAGGCCAATCGAGACGCGCACAGTGCCCGGCTCGGCGCCCGCGCGCCCAAGCTCCTCGCGCGACATATTGTAGTGCGAAGTGTAAATCGGCAGGATCACGAGCGATTCCACCCCGCCGAGACTCGCCGCCAGGGCAAAAAGCTGCACGCGGTCGCAGAATCGCCGCGCTGCCGCAATTCCTCCCTTCAAATCAAATGACAGCATTCCGCCGAAGTCGCGCATCTGGCGGCGCGCCAATTTGTGATCCGGATGCGACGCGAGTCCCGGATAATGCACGCGCGCAACCTTCGGGTGACGTTCGAGGAATTTCGCCACCGTCATCGCACTTTTGCACTGCCGCTCGATGCGCACATTGAGCGTTTTCATTCCGCGAATCAGCAAGTACGCGCCGGCCGGGTCCATGCACCCGCCCAGGTAAATAATATTTTCGCGCACGCGATTGATCCACCCGCGCGAGCCGGCCACCGCGCCTGCAATCAAATCCGAATGCCCGCCCAGATATTTCGTCGCGCTGTGCACCACCATGTCGAAACCGAGCGCAATGGGCTTTTGCAGCACGGGACTGGCGAACGTGTTGTCAACGATTGAAACTAAATTGAATTCGCGCGCAATCGCCACGGCTCTGCGCAAATCGACCAGGCGCAGCGAAGGATTCGTCGGCGTCTCAACGTATAGCGCGCGCGCCCGCGGCGTCACCAAATCCTCGACCCCCCCAAGATCCGCCTCCACGTGCCGCACACGAATCCCAAAACGCGGAAAAAGGTCGCGCATCAGCCGGTACGTTCCGCCGTAAAGCTGTGCCGTGGAAATCACTTCGTCGCCCGAGCTGAGCACGGCGAGCAGCGCGCTCGAAATCGCGGCCATGCCCGAAGCGGCCACAATCGCGGCTTCCGCTCCTTCGAGCGCCGCGATTTTCTCCTCGGCGATAGTCAATGTGGGATTGCCGTAGCGCGTGTAAATGTACGCGGAGCTTTTGCCTTCGGCCCAGCGCTTCATCTCCGCCGTCGACGAAAACGTGAATGTCGAGCTGCGAACAATCTCCGGCGCCACCGGCCCGCCGCGCCCGTGCCTCGCCTCGCCGCGCTGTATCGCCTCCGTCGCATC
>JBOGNJ010000088.1:0-28564 GCA_050746905.1 Candidatus Acidiferrales bacterium | reverse complement strand
CCTTATTTGAATCTTTGGCCCGAGATGGCTGCCGTGCTCACGGGGAGGGACCCAGTTCCGCAACCATCCGCCGCTGATATAGATAAAACCAAGCTCCGTGTGCCCTTAGACGGATGCGATTCGAAATTCCGGCGCGAAGCCCTTCCGCTGGCGGCAATTTACGTATTGGCGGAGCGTTCTGCGAAGTCGCAGGCACCGTTAGTTAATCCACTCGCGCCTCCGGAAGCTCTAATGAATTTAGTGGCCAATACTTACGGCAACACGACCCTTGATGTATCGATGAGAGCGCAAGAGTTCCGCGTGCTCGGCCAATTGACGAATGTCCTTCCGATTCGTCGCGTCGTTGCAAACGAAGACCCGTCGCGCCTGGACCGCTTATACGAGATAATATGCGAGGATTTCGCCCGCACCTGCACGGGTGCTTTTCAAAGCTAAAAGAAACAATTGCTACCGCATTGCCCTCCTCATTCCAGCGGAACTAATAATGGGGTTTGCGATATCGCAGGCGTCGGTCACCCGGGTGCCGAACTCGCGTGAGATTTGCCTCGAATATCCCGTCGTGAAACGGCCATGGCCATTTTGTCCTTGCGTCGCGCGGCAGATTCGTAGCAGATTACAAAATTGTGGGGCCAAACGCCGCGGACGGAGGGAAACGCTGGGCAATCTTCTGCCTGGCGCTGATGGTTTCCGCGACCATCGTTTATCAAGCCACCAAGCTGAGCCTGGCTTGGTATTGGGAAAACTCGGGACAAACTGACAAGCAGATCCGTGCGTCCAGCCTCACGCCCAGGAATGCGCAGGTTTGGGACGAGTTAGGCGGGCGGGCAGAGTTTGGCTTTGATGAAGCCAATCCCAGCCGCGCGATTCCGTATTTCCTGCGCGCTGTGCACGCAAATCCGCTTTCCGCTACTCATTGGATTGAGCTTGCTAATGCTTATGAGGCAACGGGAGATGTGACCCGCGCAGCCGAAGCGTATCAGAATGCGAGGCGCGATTATCCTATTTCCGCGGATGTTGCGTGGAAATACGGGAATTTCCTTCTTCGCCAGGGGCAAACGGAGCAAGGCCTGTCAGAAATCCATCGGGCGCTTCTGAACGACCCGAAGCTCACGGGGCTGGCGATGCGGAGCGTCTGGAACTTCGATCCTGACGTGAATTTGATTCTGGACCACCTTCTTCCCGCTGATGAAGGCGCGGATTTTGCCGCTCTGGATTTCTTCGTCGGCATGCATCAAATAGAGCCTGCATTGGAAGCCTGGCGGCGGATCGTGCCGCTTTCCGCCCAAACGCCAATAGAACTGAAAAGGACTTTCCCGTTGCTGGATGAGCTGATTGCGCGGGATCGCGTCGACGATGCGCAACGCGTGTGGCTCGCCGCGCTCGAAGGCGCACGTTGGCCGGCTGCTGCTCCCATTGATCATTCCATTGTCTGGAATGGGGGGTTTGAAACGCCAATCGCAAATGGCGGATTGGATTGGCGCGTCCAGCAACCGCCCGGCGCATACACGAGTGTGGATCCTTCGATTCACCATTCCGGGGAGCACTCCTTGCGCGTTGGTTTCACCGGCGGGGTGAACATCGAATTTGTTCAGGTATTCCAGATCGCGCCGGCCCAACCGGACACGACCTACGATTTTCAGGCTTTCGTGCGAACCGAGGCGATTTCCACGGACAAAGGAATTCAGTTCGAGATCTTCGATCCACAGCACGAGCCCAAAGTCTACCTCCTGACTCCGAACATCGTGGGATCGATGCCGTGGACGCCGGTGCGAGCGGTGGTGTTTACCGGCCCGATGACCCGTTTTCTTGAAATTCGCCTGCATCGTTTTCCCAGCCGTTTATTCGACAGCAAGATTAGCGGCACGATCTGGATAGACGACGTTACGCTGGTGAAAAAAACAGTCATATCGAGCCAGTCCAAGCCATGAGACTTCTACGGTTAGGCATCTGCCTGCTGATTGCGTTCAGCGTTCTCGCGTTTGGCGCCGTGGAAGTGTGGTCAGAGTCCATTCTGGAAGCCGGGGCAGCTCTGCTTTTTCTATGGTGGGCCATTCTGGTTCTTCGCAACCGCGACATCGAAATACGTTGGAGCGTTCTGTATTGGCCTCTCCTGGCTTTCCTGGGAGTGGCAACGTTGCAGCTCGTATTCGGTGCAAGTGCATATCCGTTTCTGGGCGGCGTTGCATTGCTCAAGATTTCTGCGTGTTCGTTGCTCTTTTTCTTAATTGGCCAGGCATTTTGGAGCCGTCGCGACTTGCGTCTCCTGACATGGTTTTTGATGTGTTTTGCGTTCGGTATCGCTGTATTTGGAATTGCCCAGAATTTTACGTCCCACTACGTATTGTATTGGTACCGGCCGCTGACTGCAGGCGGGAACCCCTTCGGTCCTTACGTCAACCGCAATGATTTCGCCGGCCTGATGGAGCTACTCGCGCCGGTCGGCCTTTCGCGGATGCTGTTCCGCGGTGTGCGCAGGGAGCAGATGTCGTTCGTCGGGATCCTAACCGTAGCGCCGATTGTAGCGTTACTGCTGACCGGCTCGCGGGGCGGAATACTGAGTTTTGTCTTTGAAGTGGGTGTGTTAGCGCTGATCGTCTATGTCAAGCGCTCCAGAAAAACCCAGGTGGTTCCGTTTGCGCTGGTGTTATTAATCGCCCTGCTTGCCCTCGGATGGTTGGGCGCGAGTCGGGTCGTGGACCGATTCAGTGACTACCGCGCCGACGACCTGACTGCGAACCGCCGAGTCACCATGATCAAAGGGACTTGGCATGTCTTCGTGGATCATCCGCTCATCGGTTGCGGACTCGGAACGTTGGTCGCCGTGTATCCCCGTTACGAGACTTATTACGACGGCAAAGTCGTTGATCACGCACACAATGATTACTTTGAAGTCCTGGCGGAAACCGGCATCGCGGGCGGTATTTGCGTGTTAGTGTTCTTTCTCCTGTGGCTTCACGAGGTGCGTCAGCGCCTAGCTCCGGAACAGAGCTCTCTATCCCAGGCGATCCATGTTGCCGGAGTGGCAGCGTGCGCGGGTCTGGCGGTACATAGTTTAGTGGACTTTAATCTCCACATACCCGCAAATGGATTGATCTTCCTTGTCATGGTGGCTGTGAGCCTATCTCCAGTACTAGAACGAAGGCGGAACGAGCCGCCTGCTCAGGGTTCGTACACGACTTCGGGCATTGACTTTCGGCGAGAGCATAGGTCATAGTTTTTGCCGGGGTCTTTGTCGATTCATGGCTTCTACAGTCCAGAAGGCGCTGGACTGCGTTGGCGTGCACCCTATCTGGTTGATCCTTCTTCTTTTATGTGGGACGCAATTCTCGTTCGGCCAGGATAAGGCGCAAACTCCGCAGCAGGCGAACGCTAGAATTGAGCAACTGGCGCAAGCTTCGCGTCTCTCGACGGGAGAAATTCCCGTGGGCGCTGGGGATTTGGTACGCATCGATGTTTTCGACGTACCCGATCTTTCTCGTGACGTGCGCATCGGCCCGACGGGCTTCATTTCTCTCCCCCTGGTTCCGGAAGCCATACCAGTTGCAGGATGTACGCCTTCTCAGTTGGCGCAAATCGTTGAAAAATCGCTCCAAGTCAATGGGCTCGTAACGCATCCCGATGTTACGGTTGCTGTCAAAGAACAAAGCAGCGCACCGATTTCCGTCGATGGAGCGGTAAATCACCCGATTGTTTATCACGAGGTGCGCCCGACCAGCTTGCTGGAAGTTATCGCCGCCGCGGGAGGTCTTTCCAACGATGCGGGCGATTCCATCATTATTTCGCGTGGGAAAAAACCGGACGCCGTGTGCGGCGCACCGGACCCGCCAGCGGACCCTCCCGGCGACACACAAAAGATAAAAGTTCGTGTCTCCGAGCTCTTGCAGACGGGCGACCCTGCTTTCAATATTCCCGTTTACGGTGACGATGTAATCGTTGTGCCTCGTGCCGGCATTATTTATGTAGCGGGGGCAGTCACGCAGCCGGGCGGGTACGCGCTCACGGATCCGGGCCAAGCCATCAACACGATGAAAATTATTGCTCTGTCGCGCGGCTTTGCGCCAGCCGCCAAGCCCAATAGTGCGGTGATATTGCGCAAAGATCCATCGACTGGGGAAACCAAAGAGATTCAGGTAAAGCTAAAGAAAATAATGAATCGCAAAGCTCCGGATGTTCGTTTGTACGCCAATGACGTCTTGTACGTTCCAGATAGTTCGTTAAAACGATTCTTCGGAAAAGCTGGTAATGCGGCACTGAGCGCGGGTACCAGCGTGGCGATTTACCGCATCCCATAGCGATCAAGTAAAGGAACTCCCGACCGATGGAAGAAGCGCCTAAACTAGCCCCCGTCGAACGCCGGAAGGATTCCTTGGCTGTGGTCTCTGCGGCTCCGCCTGTCAGCTGGGAACCCACTCCGCGCGACCCCAATCTGCTCGACTACCTCATTATCCTGCGAAAACATCAATGGATGATCCTCACGTTTCTATTGACGGTCGTTACCATTGTTACCATCGCCTCATTCAAGATGAAGTCCGTATACGTCGCGTCAGCCCGCGTCGAGGTGGATCGCGAGAACTACAATACGCTTCCGTTCCAGGAGAACGACTCATTCGATATGTCCATTGACCTGGACAATTACATTGAAACGCAAATTAAGATTCTGGAGAGCGAAACGCTTGCCATGCAGACGATTCGCTCACTTGATTTGCCGCGCTTCCCTGAGTTTGGCGGCAACCCCGGCGAGCTGGTGACGGTAGAGCCAAACCAGAAAGAGCCTCCCATTTTGGGAGCATTCCTGGGCAGATTAAGCGTCACGCGCGTGCCGAACAGCCGGCTGATCGAAGTGCATTTTGCGGCGGAGGATCCGCAACTTGCGGCGCAAGTCGTAAATGCCCACGTGCACAACTATATCGAGGAGAACCTGAAGAGCCATTATGACGCAACGATGCAGGCGTCGGACTTTCTTCGTTCTGAGTTGGAAGATTTGCGCGCCAAGATGGAGAAGTCGGAACAGGATGAAGTCGTCTATGAACGGCAGAACCAGATCTGGATGGTTGACGCGAATCAAAACACCACCACCCAAAAGCTTTCCGATCTGAGCAAGACCCTCACGGAAGTTCAGACTCAGCTTGCGCAGAAAGGGGCCACCGTCGAGCTCGCCCATTCGGCAAATGTGCAGTCTTTGGCTGCTGTGTTGGGCAACTCCGCGGTGCAAGACCTGGCTAAGAAAAAAACGGAGATCGCCGAGCAGTACATTGATGCTCTCAATCAGTTCGGGCCCAACTACCCGAAAGTCCAGCGCCTCAAGGCCCAACAGGACGACGTCCAAGCGCAGTTGGACAGCGCGAAAGACTCAATGGTCCATCAAATTGACACGGATTATAGCGAGACTCAGGCTCGCGAGGCCCTTCTCGAACGTGATTTAAACCGCCAGGAAATTCTGGCCGACAATATGGCGCAGAAGCTGGTGGAATATAATCTTCTGAAACACGACGCCGAGTCCAACAAGGAACTCTACGATGGATTGCTGCAGAAACTGAAAGAGGCCGGGATTTCCGCCGGTTTGCGTTCGAGCAACATTCGCGTGGTCGACCCTGCGTTGGTGCCCTCCGCACCGGCACGGCCGCAAAAATCGCGCAATATCATGCTGGCCTTTCTCGTTGGAATCGTCGGCGGAGTGGGTCTGGCATTTTTGCGGGAATACCTCGACAATACCGTCAAGTCGCCCGACGACATCGTGCATTTAACCGGATTGCCATCCCTTGCCGTGGTTCCCGCCTTTCTAAACGGAAACGGCAGCAGGCCCCTGGCACGAATCTCGCGCCAGCCTGCCGCCGGCGCGAACGGCGCGGATTCGCGCATCGAATTGATTTCTTTGCACCAGCCAAAATCAGTGGTTTCTGAAGCATTTCGCGCGTTACGGACATCGCTCCTGCTGTCGCAACCGGACCATCCACCGCAAGTGATTTTGGTCACTAGTTCTCTTCCGCGGGAAGGCAAAACAACTTCTGCCGCCAACCTTGCCGTCACGCTCGCCCAATTGGGAGACCGCACTCTGTTGATCGATTGCGACTTAAGAAAACCCGGAGTGAGAAGGGCGCTGGATCTGCCAAGCGGCCTTGGGCAGGACACCGGTGTCAGTTCCTATCTCGCCGGCGTGGCGCCGTTGCATGACGTGATCGTGCCACACCCTGCGATTTCCAATCTGGATGCCATGCTCACCGGCCCGATTCCGCCGAATCCAGCCGATCTGTTGTCGTCGCATCGCATGTTGGAAGCAATTGCCGACCTACGGCTCCGCTATAAGTTCATTGTGATTGATTCTCCACCGATTATGGCGGCTACGGACGCCGTGATTCTTTCGGCTGTTGTCGATGGCGTGCTCCTTGTGGTCTGGAGCGGGGAGACTCCGAAAGAAGCGTTCCGGCGCACTCGCGACCTGCTTTCTGCCGTCAAGGGACGCCTACTCGGAGTTATTTTGAACGCGGTAGATTCCGGCGCTCCCGATTATTACTACTCGTATCGGTACTACCCATATGTTTACGGGTACGGAGAGGACGAAGCAGGAGGTCCAGAAGGTTCAAGCAAGCCCAGCACATTTCATAATTCCTAACGGAGGCATTTCATGCGCTCACTCATCACAGGCGGAGCTGGATTCATCGGTTCACATCTTGCGGAACAATTGATTGCTCGTGGAGATGATGTCTTTATTCTGGACGACTTGTCCACGGGAAGTGTGGAGAACATTCGCCACCTGAAGAGCAACAGCAGATTTCATTATGTATTCGATTCGCTTCAGAATCGCCATCTTCTGGCGGAGTTGGTGGACGAGTCTGAAGTTGTCTTTCATCTGGCGGCGGCGGTTGGAGTACGCCTGATCGTTGAGAGCCCGGTACGCACCATCGAGACGAATGTGAACGGAACCCAGATGGTTCTCGAAGCGGCCGGCAAAAAAAAGAAGCTTGTTTTTACCGCCTCCACCTCCGAGGTCTACGGAAAAAGTGACAAGATTCCTTTCCGTGAGGATTCGGATCTCGTCCTCGGCCCCACGACGAAAGGCCGCTGGAGTTATGCGGCGTCGAAGGCTCTCGATGAATTTCTGGCTCTTTCGTATTGGAAGGAAAAGAAATTACCCGTCATCGTCGCACGTTTTTTCAACACGGTAGGTCCCCGG
This sequence comes from Candidatus Acidiferrales bacterium, assembly GCA_050746905.1. Classification (GTDB taxonomy): domain Bacteria; phylum Acidobacteriota; class Terriglobia; order Acidiferrales; family UBA7541; genus DAHUXN01. Next base: position 21,393 of record JBOGNJ010000088.1, on the reverse strand, counting down.
CAGACAGGCCGGTACGGAATGGTCTTGCCGAATTTCGTCGCGCAAGCCCTCGATGGACCCGCCATCACCATTTTTGGAACCGGGCAACAGTCCCGTTGCTTCTGCGATGTCCAGGACTGCGTACAATCAATCCTCCGGCTGGTTGATAGCGGTCGGGCGGTGGGAGAAGTCGTCAATATCGGCAGCAATCAGGAAGTGACAATCGAAGCCCTCGCGCAAATGGTCAAACAACGCACCGCGAGTTCTTCTCCCATCACCTATGTTCCCTACGACCAGGCGTATGAGCCGGGTTTTGAAGACATGTTGCGCCGCGTGCCTTCGCTCGAAAAGCTTCAGAGACTTACGGGTGGCAGCCCCAAGACGGCTCTTCACTCGATCATCGACCGAGTCGTCGCTCATTTCCGCGCCAAACGTGAAACGCCCGCCGTCGAGACGGAGCAAGCAGTGCCGCTGCTTACGCGGACGGTTAGTGAGGCCGGAGGGACAATCGCTTTGTGAGTGACGAGCGGCCTTCTCCTGCGCAAATCGATGTCTGCGACAGAGCTTCGGTTCCGGAACTCCGATACCCGTTGCGTCATGGTGCGTCATGCGCAGGGTAGTTTGATAAACGTGAACGATTCGTTTGTCTATTCTGGAACCGAGCTCGACGCGATGGCCGAAGCGCGGAATTACTGCCGCTGGATCCTCGGCTTTTTTGCTCCGTACCTGGGCAAACGAGTTGTCGAGATCGGCGCCGGCACGGGCACGTTTTCTCAATTGTTGTTAAGCGTTGGCAGCGCCTCCGAACTGGTTCTCTTTGAGCCGGGTGTCAACCTTTTCTCTTTGTTGGAGCCAAAGTTCCGCGATGAACCACGAGTTCGGCTTCAGTTCGGCCCTTTCGACCCTTCTGTTTTGCACGAACCCGTTGATTCAGTCGTAATGGTGAACGTTCTCGAGCACGTCCAGGATGATGACGCTCTCTTGTTGCAAATCCGCGAATCATTGCGGCCCGGCGGCTGCCTGCTGCTGTTTGTGCCCGCCCTCCAGTGGAATTACGGTTCGCTGGACAAAGCTTTCGAACATCACCGCCGCTATAGCAAGATTGCATTGAACAAGAAGCTTCAGAACGCTGGTTTTCGCGTCGAACGCGCCCGCTACGTCAACTTTCTCGGCGTCACTTCCTGGTTTTTTGCGGGCAGGGTGCTTCGTCAAAAAACGCTGAGGCCCCGCCAGGTGCGTTGGTACGACCGCTGGGTTATTCCATGGAGTTTTAAGCTCGAAGAGATTTGGGAGCCGCCCATCGGCCAGAGCCTGATCGCGGTAGCCGTGAAGTAAGATGATCCCGTCAACCCAAAGACACGGCCTCACTCATTACGACAAGATTCTCGTTGTGATTTTCGTGCTCACTCTGCCTCTGATAAATCCTTGGGTGCGCGGCGACGGAGTTGGTTATTACGCTTACGCGCGAGCGATCGTCGTGAATCATAATCTGCAATTCGAGCCGGATTGGCTCCACGCGAATTCGAGCTTCTATTTAGGTCGGATTGACGCCCCAGGACATTTGCGAGCCGATCAATACACGCGCACCGGACACCTGGACAATCACTTCACGATCGGGCCGGCGCTGATTTGGATTCCATTTCTCGCCATCACGCATGTGGCGGTTCTTGTTGCGGATCACCTCGGTGCACGGATTCCTGCTGACGGTTTTTCCTGGCCGTATATAGGCGTCATGGCGTTCGTCACCGCATTGGCCGGATTCCTTGGGCTTTTCTTGTCATTTCGGCTCGCGCGCAAATATTTTTCCGAGCGCTGCGCTTTTCTGGCAACGCTTGGGATTTGGTTCGCCAGTTCTCTGCTGGCCTATATGTACTTCAATCCTTCGTGGTCCCATGCGCATTCGGCCTTCGTCGTCGCATTGTTCCTGTGGTATTGGGACCGCACGCGCGCCACGCGAACCTTGCCGCAATGGCTTGTGCTCGGCCTGATCGCCGGACTGATGCTCGATATGTACTATCCAAACGCGCTCTTCCTTCTCGTGTTGTTTGTGGAGTTAGCCGTTACCGCGACACGTATCTTGCGGTCTCGACTATCAAGCCGGACGCGCGAATTTCGTACCATTGTCCTGGGGAGTTGTGTGTTTGCCGTTGCTTTGATTGTTGCGTTTCTTCCCACGCTGATCAGCCGCTGGGTGATCTACGGCAATCCATTCTCGACCGGATACACCGAGGTGCAAGTTTGGCATTTCACGCACCCACTGTGGGGACAGGTGCTTCTTTCATCTGACCACGGGCTCTTCAGTTGGACGCCGATTTTGTTTTTCGCGTCAGCGGGATTGGTGTTCGTAGCGCGCCGAGATCGTTTGCTCGGCTGGGCGCTCATTTCGTCGTCATTCGCCTTTTACTTCTTAATCGCAACCTATCCTGATTGGGACGGCATTTCCTCGTATGGCAACCGTTTTTTCGTTTCGCTGACGCCGGTATTCATCCTTGGCCTCACGGCGCTTCTCACCGCCTCGGAGGAGTTCGCGCGCAACCGCCGCATCGCATGGCGGGGGGCGATTGCCGGGATTGCATTACTGGTATTATGGAACCTGGGGCTGCTGTTCCAGTGGGGCATGCATTTGATTCCGGAGCGCGGCCCGATTTCGTGGAGCGAAATGGCCTCAAACCAGTTTCGCGTGGTTCCCGTGGATTTTTCGATCTCGCTTGAGCATTACTTCACGCGCCGGCATAGGATGATGCAAGGCATCGAGGAAAAGGATTTGCGCCAACTGGGCGAAAATAACCCGAAGCCGAGCAAGAGTGAACGGCCATGAGCGCGACAAACACAACCAACGTGCTCGCCGAGCCGCCCGTACTGCGGATCACGCCGCCGCAGGGCTGGTGGGAAGTCGATTTTCACGAGCTGTGGCAGTTCCGCGAGCTTGTCTATTTCTTCGTCTGGCGCGACATCAAGGTCCGCTACAAACAGACGGCCATCGGCGCGGCCTGGGCGATTTTGCAGCCGGCGTTGACGATGATCGTCTTCTCTCTGTTCTTCGGCAAGCTGGCGCACTTGCCCACGGAAGGCCTCCCCATTCTCGTTTTCTACTACAGCGGCCTGCTGCCGTGGATGTATTTCTCGAACAGCCTGTCGAGCGCCACCGCCGCCATCGTGCAGAATCAAGGCGTAATCACAAAGGTTTACTTCCCGCGGCTGGCGCTGCCGATTTCCGCCGTGGTTTCCGGCTTGGTTGATTTCGCCATCGGCTTGCTGCTCGTAGTTCCCTTGATGGTTTATTACCACATTCGCCCCGGCATTACGTTGCTGCTGTTCCCGGTGTTTTTGCTGCTGGCCGTGCTGATGGCGCTCGGAGCGGGCCTGTGGCTGTCGGCGATGAACGCGCTGTACCGCGACGTGCGTTACGTCGTGCCGTTCCTCATCCAAATCTGGATGTTCGCCTCGCCCGTCGCCTATGCAAGCTCGCTCTTCACCTCGAAATACCCGAAATACGCCTGGGTCTACGGCCTGAATCCCATGGTGGGCGTGATCGAAGGCTTCCGCTGGTCGCTCACGGGGCGAGGTGACCCGCCCAGCCCCATGATCATCGTATCTGTGCTGGTAACCCTGACGGTATTCGCCACAGGACTGATTTATTTTCAGAAAATGGAGAGCACCGTTGCCGACGTGGTCTAAACCGTGGCGTAACAGCTTGTTGAAAAATTCCGTTCCTTGTCATTCCGAGGAGCCATGCGACGAGGAATCTGCTTTTTTCTTTTGTTTTTGCAAGCTACCGGATTCTCGCGTCCGTGGGAATAGCAACCAATGACTGACGCCGTAATCCGCGTCGAAGGCATCGGCAAGCGCTACCAGATTGGCGAGCGCGCCCAGCAAGGCGCGCTTCTGCGCGACGTCATCGCCAACGCATTCCGCCGCAACGGCCAGAATGGCGGCAGGCGCTCCTCCCGCGACAGCATCTGGGCCGTCCGCGACGTTTCCTTCGACGTCAAGCAGGGCGAAGTCGTCGGCCTGATCGGCAGAAACGGCGCGGGCAAATCCACGCTGCTCAAGATTCTCGCGCGCATCACCCGCCCCACCGTGGGATACGCCGAGCTTCGCGGCCGCATCGCCAGCCTCCTCGAAGTCGGCACCGGCTTCCACGCCGAACTCACCGGCCGCGAGAACGTTTTCCTCAGCGGCGCCATCCTCGGCATGAGCAAGGCCGAAATCACCCGCAAATTCGACGAAATCGTCGCCTTTGCCGAAGTCGAACGCTTCATCGACACGCCCATCAAGCATTACAGCAGCGGCATGGGCATGCGCCTCGCCTTCGCCGTCGCCGCCCATCTCGAACCAGAAATCCTCCTCGTCGACGAAGTCCTCTCCGTCGGCGACGCCTCCTTCCAAAAGAAATGCCTCGGCAAAATGCAGGAAGTCTCCCGCGGCGGCCGCACCATCCTTTTTGTTTCCCACAACATGGGCGCTGTGAATGCACTTTGCGCTCGGTGCATGATTCTCGACAGCGGGGTTGTGGATTTTGACGGCTCCAGTTCCGAAGCCGCTGCACGCTATTGTGGCCAATTCCTCGATGCTGGGGACGGGTCGGATCTCTCGGATCGTCCAAGGAAGGGCAGTGGCAAGGCGCGTTTCACTTCCATTTCCGTGCAACCGACGGATTCCCTCGGCCAGCCGGTCGAGATACCTTTCCCCGGCTGCAATCTGACCGTAAATCTCGAACTTAAGTGCGAGTCGGATTTTGCTCCCGCGAATCTTGCTGTAATTTTTTACGACTCCAATGGCTACCGCGTGATTGACACAAATACCGCGCAGCAAGCTGAATTCGTCAGTTTGCGAGCCGGCCAAACCGCCAGAGCATCCTTCTTTCTGCGCGACGTGCTCCTCAGACCCGGCAAATACCTGATCGGCCTCTGGCTCGGCCGTCCCGGCATGGAGGAGATTGACGACATTGAATACGCCATGGCGATTGACTTCATGGACAGCACGGAAACCAGCCGCCACTCAGAAACATTCCCAGGGATGTACCTTTGCCGGTTCGAGCAAAGTGTAGTTGTCAACGAAGCTGAGGTTCGAGGCGTCAACGCATGAGTTATAGAGGCGTATTAGTCCGGTTCTTGGACCGTCCTGGCGGAAGATTCATTCTCGGCACCGTCGCCACGGCTATCGCGCGCAAAATCACGCGCTGTGACGTTAGGATCGCCTACATTCACGGGCGGTGGACAAGGCGTATCGGCCCTAACTTGACGCCAACTGCGGCACATTTCTGTTACAACCCGCTAGTGTTTCGCAAATGGAGGGAAGAGATAGAGCAATACGCCGCCGAAACTCGCGATTATTGGCTGCGCTTCTACGAACCAAAGGAAGGCGACACCATCATTGACGTTGGCGCAGGCCACGGCGAAGACACCCTCACATTTTCCCGTGCCGTCGGCAAATCCGGACGCGTCATCGCCATAGAAGCCCATCCGCTCTCCTTCAAAGCCCTCAAGAATTTCTGCCGCCTCAATCGCCTTTCCAACGTAACTCCTGTCCATCTCGCCCTCATGGACAAGCCCGGGAAAGTTCGCATCGTCGAGTCCGAGTCCTGGATGGAGAATCGCGTCTCTACAAATGGTGACGGAACTGCCGCGCTTGCCGCGCCCGCCAGCACGCTTGACGACCTCTGCCTTAGAGAAAATGTCACCGAAATAGCATTCCTCAAGATGAATATCGAAGGCGCGGAGCGCTACGCCCTCCTCGGAGCCGAGAAAACCATGCCGCGCATTCGCAAGATTTGCGTCGCCTGTCACGATTTTCGTGCGAATCAGGGCCACGGCGAGCAATTTCGCACCCATGCTTTCGTCGAAAGCCTCCTTACTCATCATGGCTTCACGCCCGCTATTCGTTCGGACGATCCCCGCGACTATGTGCGCGACCACATTTTCGGGCTGAGAAGCAATTAATTCTTGTCCGATTTCGAGAGTGTCTTGAGCCAAACCTAGAGAACATGCGAAAGATTGCCTTCATTGCCGCGAACGAATTCGTTCCTTGGGGCGGCAGCGAATACCTCTGGGCTGGCGCGGCCGAAAAGCTCGCGCATCGCGGCGTCGAAGTACGCGTCAGCGTCAAGGACTGGGGCAGACCCGTCAAGCAGGTCGAGCAACTTCGCGCCGCAGGCTGCCGGATTTTCAAACGCCCCACCGCTTCTCTCGCACGTCGGGCAATTCGCAAGCTCCCCCTCTGGCGCGAATATATCCGCTCGCATGTGAAGAAAGTTGGAGCGGGAGCGGATTTGGTCGTTATCTCACAGGGAAGTCAGGAAGACGGCTTGCAGTGGTTGGAAGCAGCGCGGTCGCTCGGCTACAAATATTCGCTGATCTGCCAAGGGGTCGCGGAAGTATGGTGGCCGCGTGACAGCTCGATCGACAGATTGGTTAAGACCTACGAGAATGCTTGCTGCGCATTCTTTGTTTCGGAAGCGAACCTTGCCCTGACGCGTCGCCAATTTGTCACGCCACTAGCCAACGCTCGCGTGGTCCGCAATCCATTCAACGTGCCGTACGATGCACGCCCGCCGTGGCCGCTTACCAACGGTGCACAACTTTCTCTCGCCTTTGTTTCCCGCTTAGACCCCGGCGGAAAAGGCCACGATGTGCTTATCGAGACGCTAAGCCTTCCCCACTGGCGTGGACGAGATATCATCGTTTCATTGAACGGAAACGGATCAAATGAACGTTCGCTCCGCCGCATGGTGGAACAGGTGAAGCTCAAGAGCATTCATTTCGGCGGTTTTTCCGAAAGTATCGAGCAGACGTGGAGCAACCATCACGCTCTAATTCTTCCCTCGCGGTATGAGGGCATGCCGCTCGTTTTGGTTGAAGCCATGCTTTGCGGACGTCCGTCCATCATCACCGACGTCGGAGGCGTTCGCGAACTGGTTCGCGACGGCGTTAACGGCTTCCTCGCCAAGGCCCCCACCGTCGAACTGCTCGACGAAGCCATGAACCGCGCCTGGGAAAATCGCCACCGCCTCAAGGAAATGGGTGAACAAGCCGCCATCGACGTGCGAAAATTTGTCTCGCCCGATCCCGTCGAAGATTTCGTCCGCCAGCTCATGGCGTTAGCCAACGGCCAACCAAAATGACCAAGCCCCTCGTCTCCGTCCTGGTCAACACCATCCGTCTGCCATTGACAATCCTCGATTTCGTGCTATACTTCCTTTTTTCGCTGGCCGCCGATTTTCGGCGGCCTTTTCGCTTTTTATACGCTCTTGGATTCTAATCGAGTTTCTATGGGAAATTAGAACCTCATGCAACTGCAACAAAATAAAGGCAGGGAGGTCTTTCTAATCGAGTTTTTTCGCGCTTTTTTTCTGCCTTTGTTCGTTTCCGGACACCACGTTCCCGAGGTCTCCTGACCATGCCTCTCGTCTCCGTCCTGGTCAACACCTACAACCACGAGCGCTTCATCGCTCAAGCCATCCAAAGTATTCTGGATCAAGACTTTCCAGCCGATCAAATGGAAATCATTGTCGTGGACGACGGCTCGACCGACTCCACTCCCCAAATCATCCAAAGTTTCCTCCCCAGAATCCGTTACATTCGCAAACAAAACGGCGGCCAGGTTTCCGCCTTTAATGCTGGAGTTGCGGAAGCGCACGGCGATATCGTTGCCTTCCTCGACGGCGACGATTGGTGGGCGCCGGAAAAAATCTCCGCCGTCGTCAAAGCCTTTGATGAAAATCCGAAGATCGCCTGCGTCGGGCACGGGTTCGTCGAAGTGCACGAGGCGGAGTCCGTCACTCAGGTGGTCCGCCCTGCCGGCGATCAAGCTGTCAACTTGATGAGTCCGGAGGCGGCACGCATGGCGTATTCCGCTCGATATTTCCTGGGCACGAGCAAGCTCTCCGTTCGGCGGAATGTTGTCGAGAGAGTCGGGCGTCTTCCAGAAAACCTGATTTTTTTTGATGTGCCCGTCCAACTGCTGGCCATGACGTTAGGTACAGCGCTGGTTCTCGATCAGGCCCTTTGTTTCTATCGCCTGCATGGAGAAAATCTCTTTCAATCGCGATCGCATGACGCTGGAAACCTCCGACGAAAGTATCAATTTCTTCTGGCGCAGCTCAGCTTTCTGCCTCCGGCGCTGCTTCACGCGGGCGTGATGCCGGATGCGCTGTCTGCATTGCTGGAATCGGACGAGGCGGAATGCAAACGATTGCGTCTCAGCCTTCTGGGGGGCTGGCCCTGGGAGACTTTTCGTCTGGAACGCAAGCGTTTCCAACTTGCCTACCAGCGCTACAACGCTGCGTACGCCGCGTTCAAGTGGCTTGTGCTGGTCTCAACCTTGTTAATGCCGCCTCGTTATTTTTACAAAGCTCGTGACTGGTACGCACGACATAATTTGCGGCGTTTCCGGAAAGTGTTCGGTGAGCCCGTTCCAGTCGCGAGCATTCACGCGCGGCGGGAAACATTGGTGAAGGGTTCCGTAGTCTCCCAAATACGGAGCGTCAGGTAGCCATCCAAAATGACGAAACCAATCATCTCTGCCTTAATTGACACTTACAATCACGAGCGCTACATCGAGCAGGCAATTGTAAGCGTCCTCGAGCAGGGGCTTTCGCCGTCGGAACTCGAAATCGTCGTAGTGGATGACGGGTCAACCGACAACACAGCATCTCTTGTTGCAAAATTTGCCCCGCGCATCGGATATATCCGCAAGAAGAATGGCGGCCAGGTTTCCGCTTTCAACGCGGCAATCCCCGAAACGCACGCTCCCATCGTCGCGTTCCTTGACGCCGATGATTGGTGGGCAAAGGGAAAATTGCGGCCGGTTCTTGAAGCATTTGAGCAAAATCCCGGGATTGCGGCGGTTGGCCATGGATACTTCGAAGTCCGCGGCGATGCCTTTCGCACCGAGTCGGTGGTACCCGAAAGAACATATTGCCTCAGCCTAGCGAATGCGGAAACCGCGCGCATCGCGCGTTCCGGGTGCACGTTTCTTTCGACCAGTAAGCTGGCCGTTCGGCGGCGTCTTCTCGATCAAATCGGGCCAGTCTCGGAACGATTCGCCTTTTTTGATATTGTTCTTATGTCTCTTGCCCTTGCTCTTGGCGGAGCGATTGTCCTCGACCAGGCTCTTGGTTTCTACCGTTTGCACCAGGGCAATCTGTATGAGTCTCGATCTACAAATCCGGCGGACCTACGGCGCAAATACGAAATTGTGAGGGCAAATACCGAATTCCTGCCGTCATGTCTGTCTGGTGCAGGAGTGCCATCCGATGCTGTGTCTGCCTTTGTGCAACCTGATCTGCTGGAATGCGAACGCTTGCGGATGATCCTGGACGGAGGATGGCCATGGGAGACTTTCGCGCTAGAGCTCAAACGATTTCGTGCCTCCTATGAGCGGAACAGCACTTCCTACGCCCTGTTCAAGTGGCTCGTGCTGGCATCAACGCTATTCATGCCCCCGAGCGTTTTCTACAGGATGCGCAACTGGTACGCGGAGCACAATTTACAGCGGTTCCGTAGAAAACTTGGGGAAGCTGTGCCCGTCGGGATTCGCACGCGTTCAAACCCCGGATGAGAAGCCCGGTTCTTCAAAATGGCTGAAAAGAAATTACGGGTGCTCCTGGTGTGTACGCATCCCGTGCAATATAGCGCGCCGATGTGGCGGCTGTTGGCGCAACGGCCAGAGTTGGAAATACTCGTCGCGTATTGCAGCCTGGAAGGTGCCGAAGCGCACGTCGACCGCGACTTCGGCGTCGAAGTCGCCTGGGACATCCCACTTCTCGATAATTATCCCTGGGTAAAGCTCAAAAATATCTCTGTTCGTCCCGCCGTGGGAAAATTCTTCGGCCTGATCAACCCCGGCGTCTGGAGACTCATACGCTCCGGAAAATTCGACGCTGTCCTCATGTTTACTGGTTACATGTGCGTTACCTTCTGGATCGCCATGGCGGCGGCAAAATTCTCGCGCATTCCCATTTTGTTTGGCACCGACGCGCACGATGTGAGCCCGCGCGATGACCGTGCCTGGAAGGCGAAAATCAAAAGGTATCTTTGGCCCAGACTTTTCGATTTGGCGGATGTCGTGATCGCGCCATCGAGCGGCACGGTCGCTTTAATGCGCTCGCTGAAAATCCCGCCGGAGCGCGTCGTCCTGATGCCATATGTCGTTCATAACGAATGGTGGGTCGAGCAGGCTGCGCGCGCGGACCTCGCAACTGTGCGGCGCGAATGGCACATCCCCGCCCAGGCGCCTGTGGTGCTTTTTTGCGCCAAGCTGCAGGCCTGGAAGAGACCCCACGATTTGCTTCGTGCTTTTGCACGCGCAAATGTCCCCGGTAGCTATCTCGTCTATGCGGGAGATGGTCCGGCGCGAAACGAACTCGAATTGGAAGCGAAAGCTCTGCGCATTTCTGACCGGACTCGTTTTCTCGGATTCGTTAATCAGTCCCGTCTGCCACAAGTGTATTGCGGATCCGATCTGCTTGTCCTGCCATCGGAATATGAACCTTTTGGCGTCGTAGTGAATGAAATGATGTTATGTGGCCATGCCGCAATCGTTAGCGACCGCGTGGGAGCGAAATTCGACTTGATTCGGGAAGGCCAGACTGGATTTGTCTATCCGTGCGGAAACATTGAAGCGCTTGCGAAACTGCTCCAAAATACTTTGTCCGATCGTGAAGCTCTTCGTCGCTATGGTGAAGCTGCAAAACGACGCATCGCCGAATGGTCGCCCCAAGCATATGTCGACAGCGTCGTCCGTGGAATCAAGAAGGCCATTGACCTCCGCAAATCGCCTGCAAGCGAGGCGTGATACAGTCATAAATTGGGCGTCAATTATGACGAGTTGGGTAGGAAGACTCGGAATAAAGAGCGGCACAACCTCTCTGGGCGAATTTCGCTTTTTTGGACTCCGAAACCAGACGCTGATTTCCGTGGTTCTCTTCCTGTTCTCGATTCTGGCCGCCTGGCAGGCGGCGCAGTGGATTTCGACGGACCAAACCAAGATGCTCGTCTTTGCGGGCATGGGATTCGTGCTTTGCGCCATCGCCCTCACCATCCTGAAAAGTTGGCGCATGGGCTTTTACTTGTTCATTGTCTGGCTACTGTTTGAAGATCTCATTCGCAAATATCTTGGCAATAATATGGCGATCTATTTCGCCAAGGACGTCCTCGCAGGCCTCACGTATTTATCTCTGTTCGTCGCGATTCGCCGCGGTCGCGCAAAACTTTTCAAACCGCCGTTCATGTTGTTTTTTAGTTTGTTCTTTTGGCTCGCGGTCCTCGAAATATTCAATCCGTACTCGCCGAGCATTCTCTACGGCATTCTCGGAATAAAACTTTATTTCTACTATATGCCGCTGATGTTCATCGGCTACGCGCTGATCCGCGATGATCGGGACCTATGGCGTTTTCTGATTGCGTTCATGGTACTCGCCGGTGTCATCTCCGCGCTGGGCATAGCCCAGGCAGTCATCGGGCCGACATTCCTGAGCCCTGCTACTCTTGCACCTGAGCTGCAAGATTTGGGCGCGCTCGAGAAATTCGTGCCTCAATCGCACCAAATGTTCCTCCTGCCGTCTTCTGTGTTCGTCAGCACGGGACGCTTCGCGTTTTTTCTGGTACTGGCAACGATCGTCGGCTTGGGCGCGGCTGGCTACTTTATCCTCTCCAAGTTGCGAAGGCGGAAAATAGTCCTCGGCGGAATCGCCCTGATTGCCGTAGCAATTCTTCTAAGCGGCTCGCGTACCGCATTTTTGTATTCGCTGATTAGCACTTCCACGCTGACTGTCGCATACCTGTGGGGCGCGCCGGTTCACGGCGGTCAGGGACGCCGGCTGATGAAGGCCATACGGCGTAGCATCATGTTCGCTGCGATTGGTCTTGCGATCTTTGTGGCCTTTTTCCCGTCCGCGGCCGGCTCTCGCTTCGATTTTTATTCGCAGACATTGTCGCCCGAGAGTTCCAACTATGAGCTCAGTAACCGGGCATGGAGTTATCCGGCCGGGCAATTGTCGAAGGCATTTTCGGATCCGCACTGGGTCGTGGGAAACGGCACAGGTACTGCGTCCCTTGGTGGTCAATATGTCAGCAAGATCGTGGGTGAGCGTCCCAACATTGGCGTGGAAGAAGGCTACGGCCAGCTTATTCTCGAGATGGGAATCCTGGCGCCATTCCTCTGGATTCTCTGGACGGCCGCGCTCCTGCGATCGTCCTGGAAAGTGGTCCGGCAACTCAAGCAGACGCGCCTTTTCCCCGTCGCGATCGCAATTTTCTGGTATACATTTGTGCTTCTCTATCCGCTCGCGTTCTTAGGTCTCGATATCTACGAAAATTTCGTCAACAACGCCTTCCTTTGGATTCTAGTCGGCATTTTATTTCGCTTGCCGGACATCCTCAGCACACCCGCGCTCGAAATCGCCTTCGCATCAGAGGTGAGAACATAATCCCGGATGCCACGAGCATATACATGCGGGATGAACCGGATGCCCCTAGAACGGCTATGAACACCCGACGACCGCGGCTCGCAGTTGTCTCGCCATTCGTCGACAAGCATCACGGCACCGAGCGTTACGTCGCTGAATGGATTTCGCGTCTGGCCGATCAATTCGAAATTCACCTATATAGTCAGCGCGTCGAAGGAGTGGACTTGTCCCGCATCCGTTGGCATAAAATCTCCAGACTTCCCGGTCCGCATATTTTCAGTTATCTCTGGTGGTTCCTATGCAATCAATTTCGACGCGCCTGGGATTCGCGTGTCGCCGGTCTGCCTTGCGACCTAACGTTCTCTCCAGGAATTAATTGTCTCGATGCCGACGTGATTTCCGTTCACATCGTTTTCGCTGAACTGTTGCGCCGCAATTCATCGGGCGCGAAATCGGGGAAGCAGCGTCCATTTCCATCGCTCCGGTTGTTGCACCGCCAGTTGTATTACCGGCTCATTGCATTGCTCGAAAGACGCGTCTATAGAGTTTCGGCGACGTCTTTGATTCTCATCACGCAGCGAACGGCTGCGCCTTTGCAAAAATTCTACGGCCGCGCGGGACCTTTTCCCGCGGTGTATTTCGGTTTAGACCATGCCGAATTCAATCCGCAACGCCGTTTGCAATTGCGTGACTCGGCGCGACAGGAACTTCACCTCGCTCCAGGGCACTTTGCGCTGCTGCTGATTGGCAACGGTTGGCAAAACAAAGGCTTGCCTGTTATTTTGGAGGCAATGGCTCAGCTTCGGGACCTCCCGCTTCAGCTCCTCGTTGTGGGTAACGATTATCCGTCGCAGTATCGCAGCGCCGTGGAGAGGAATTTGCTAATCGGCTGCGTTCATTTTCTGCCGGTCCGCAACGACGTCGAGTTCTATTACAGCGCCGCGGATATTTACGTGGGGCCGTCCAAGGAAGATGTGCTTCCGTTGCCTCCCGCCGAAGCAATGGCCTGCGGCCTGCCGGTCATTGTCAGCGCCGCTTGCGGAATTTCAGAGATTATTACGGACCGCGAGAATGGCATGGTCGTTCAAGACGCGTTTGACGCCGCAGCTCTGGCGGCAAGAATCAGGGAACTCTACGAGAGCCCCACTCTGCGCGCGCATTTGAGCGATAGGGCGATTGAGACGGCGCGGCAATATACCTGGGAGCGCAACGCTCGTGAGTTCGAGGCGATTTTAATGCGCGCCCTGGAAAAGAAGCGTTCCGCCCATGCCTGCATCGCCCGACAGGATGCCTGAATGACGCGCCATTCTTTTCGCCGCGCCAACATTCGGACTGCTATCGGCCCATGATCGTGGGACTCTTTCCGGGACTTGCGAGCGTCGGCGGCATTCAAATGGCCGGCCGCCAAACTGCCGCGGCTCTATCTTCCATCGCCAACGAGCGCGGCTGGTCGTGCGTCTTTCTGAGTTTGAACGACGCAAATGGAGAGCAAGATGCCGCGGTGGGAGGCCTACATTTTAAGTTTCGCGGTTTTCACCGCAACAAGCCGCGATTCATTGCCGCTGCCCTTCGTCTAACTTTTGCTCGCCCAAACGTTATCTTCGCCGCGCACTCCTATCTTGCGCCAATCACCGCTGCCATGCATGTACTCGCCCCGCAGGCAAGAATTATCGTCGGCACGCATGGAATTGAGGTGTGGCAGCGTTTGTCAGTCATTCGACGAAAAGCCCTCCGCGATGCAGACATCGTCCTTGCCCCAAGTTCCGACACCGCGCGCAAGCTAATGGATGTCCAAGGCGTCCGCGCTGAACACATTCGCCGACTGCCCTGGCCCCTCGATCCTGAATTTCTCGGACTAGCGAATTCGCCGGACCATCTGCCCCGGCCCCGCCAGTTTCCTCAAGATCGAGTCGTGCTTTCGGTGGGCCGATGGGCCGCAAATGAGCGCTACAAGGGCGCTGACCTTTTGATTCATGCGGTTTCGGAATTAACGCGGGAATTCCCGGATTTGCATCTGGTATTCGTGGGGACCGGGGATGACCTGCCGCGCCTCCAGGAAGTGGCCCGCGCAACCACCTCGCCGGACAATATTCATTTTATTTCCAACTTGTCACGCCACGAACTGGCGGCTTGCTATGCCTCGTGCGATATTTTCGCGTTGCCGAGCACGGGCGAGGGCTTCGGCCTGGTCTTTCTCGAAGCGATGGCTTTTCACAAGCCCGTCATTGGCACCGGGTCCGGGGGAATACCAGACATTGTTGAAAACGGAGTGACCGGGATATTGATTGAGCCGGAAAATCTCTCTTCACTTTCCGGCGCACTGCGCTCTCTATTGTCCAACGATGCCGCGCGTCTGCAAATCGGCCAACAGGGCGCGAAAGCCGTTCGCTCGCGCTACAACTTTGAATCCTTCAGAAACGCTCTGGCCGGCTATTGCAGAAAATGAATCGAGAATAGTATCAGTGTAATATCGGAATCGCTTGCGCGAGCGCCATGAAAGGACAACGCCTCGTCGCGCCCGAGCCCTCAAGGAAACTGACAGCGAATGCATATTCTGAAAACGGTTCAGGCTTACTATCCCTTTCAGGAGAAGGGCGGCCCGGTTGTCAAAGTGCGCGCAATTGCTCGCGGACTTGCGCGTCGCGGCCATGATGTCACTGTTCTCACCGCGGACCTCGGATTTAATCCATCTTTAGCCCCCACCATGAAAGCGGAAATGTGCCGTTGGGGATGGTGTGGGCGAGAGCAAGGCGTCGAAGCAATTTTCCTTCCGAGCCGGTTGCATTATCGAGCGCTCACGCTCAATCCGGACGTGATAAAGTATTGCTCGGCTTCACTCGCGAAGTTCGATGCCGTACATATTTACGGCTTGTATGATCTGTTTGGACCGGCGGTGGCGTTTTTCTGCCGCAGACGTCACATTCCGTATGTGGTGGAACCTATGGGTATGTTCCGCCCGATTGTACGGAATTTTCGGGCAAAAGAAATTTATCACGCCGTCTTCGGGAATCGCCTTTTGCAGGGGGCGCATCGCGTGATCGCAACGTCCGAGCAGGAGAAAGAGGAACTCATCGCGGGGGGAATGGATCCCGTTCGCGTTGCCGTCCGGCGAAACGGCATTGAAGTTCCGGATTCGTTCCCGCCGCCCGGCAGCTTTCGCCAACAATGGGCGATCTCTCGGCAAGCAAAAATGGTTCTCTATCTGGGGCGCATGGTTTCAAAGAAGAGTCCCGAGCTCCTGCTCGAAGCGTTTGCGCTGTGGCGCCGCGAAACACCAACCGCTGCGGAGTCTGTTCTCGTACTTGCCGGGCCGGAGGAACGCGACGGATATTCAGCGCACCTCAAGTCCCTCGCCGTGGCATCGGGCATTGCCGATAGCGTTTTGTTTACGGGACCTCTTTACGACGCTGCAAAATGGGTTGCTTATCAGGACGCCGACGTCTTTGTGTTGCCCTCACAGAATGAAAATTTCGGTAACTCAGCCGCCGAAGCCATGGCTTGTGGCACACCCGTGATCGTCACGGACCAATGCGGCATCGCGCCTATTATCAAAGGGCGGACTGGGCTGGTTGTCCCGCATAATTCCCAGTCGCTCGCGGGAGCCCTGAAGGTGTTGCTTCAGGATGGAGGCATCGCGGCCGAATT
The DNA here is from genome assembly GCA_050746905.1 of Candidatus Acidiferrales bacterium. GTDB lineage: Bacteria > Acidobacteriota > Terriglobia > Acidiferrales > UBA7541 > DAHUXN01. The sequence goes on along the minus strand of JBOGNJ010000088.1, from coordinate 5,360 downwards.
CCGCGAAGCTTGCCCAGACGTTGTACGCGGCCTCTCTTGGGAGCAGCCGCTATCCCAAATGGAGGAAATCTACCGGGACGCGATTTCCGGGGCGCGGGCTGCATGAAGGATCACCCCATCTTCCGCTTCAGTTGGGCTCTCGGCAACGTGCTGCTTATTGTGTCCGCGCTTTGCCTGCTGTCAGCGCTCTGTTGGGAATACTCCACACGCCAATATTTGAAGGGTTTTTCGGACGCCGTCATTCCCGCAGACGCCCTCCCCGTGGAAAAGGTCCAGGCGATACTCGACTGGATGAAGTCCGGCCCGGCTCGCCGCGAAGGGTCCGTTGACGGAAAGCTGGCTCTCCGCGACCCCAGGGAAACCCTCAACTATGAATCGTTATTGCAGGTGTGCGGTACCGCTACAAATGCATTTATTAATTTGGGCGCCACCAGCGGGCTCGAAGTGCGCCGTTTGTTGCTCTTGGACGCACGCGGCTCGACAGCTCATGTCGATGCCGAGGTATTGCTCGATCGGCAATGGGTTGTCGTCGATCCTGCGTTTCGGATCATCTTGCGGGACCCTGACGGAGCGCTTCTCACCGTGCAACAGTTGAAAAATACACGGACATTCGAATTCGCAACTTCCGGGCTCAAGGATTATCTTCCCGAATACTCGTTCGGGCGTACTGCCCATATTCACTTTGGGCGAATCGGTTTTCTTGGACCTCTCATTAAGAAAATTGCGATTACGATTTTCCCTCGAGCGAATGCGTCACCGCTCATGTCGCTCCTGGTGGAGCGCGAATCCCTCGCCGCATGCGTCGCCGCTATGCTTCTGTTTCTCTTCTCCTGTGTTCTGAGACTCGTATTGGGATGGGTCGCTGACACCCGGCTGGGCATAAAGCGCCTGCACCTGACGGAGCGGTTGCGCAGAAGCGGTGTCGCCTTCTTGAAGCAGCCGAGCTAGTCCATGTGTGGCATGTGTGGAGTAATCGGCTCCGATAATCAATCAGAATCCGCTGTCGTTCTCCAGCGCATGATGCGTGTCATGGAGCACCGTGGCCCTGATGGCAATGGCACGTTCATCGCTCCCGGCGCCGCAGTTGGCATGCAGCGCCTCAGCATCATCGATCTCCCGGGCGGCCAACAGCCAATCTGGAACGAAAACTCCACGCTTGGAATTGTTTTTAATGGTGAGATTTATAATTTTCGTGAATTGCGACAAACACTCGAATCTGCCGGGCACATTTTTCGCACGCAATCGGACACGGAGGTTATTGTCCACGCCTATGAAGCCTGGGGTGAGGATTGCGTGCGCCATTTGCGGGGTATGTTCGCGTTCGCAATTGTTGAAATCCCCGAAGGCAGAGCCGGACGCCCTTGGCGCGTTTTTCTTGCGCGCGACCGCATGGGCATCAAACCGCTCTATTACGCCGCGGTAGCGGACAAATTCTTCTTTGCCTCCGAAGTGCGCGCGCTTTTGGCCGGCAACTGCATCCCGCGCAGTCTCTCAGCGCCGGCGCTGTCGAGTTATTTACTTTTCGGCTCAATCGGCGAACCCATGACGCTCGTCGACGGAATTTATTCCCTTCCCCCGGGCCATTGCGGCTACGTTTTGTGCGATGAGCCGTCCGCGCCATTCCGGCCTAGCGCTTATTGGAGCCTTGCCGACTTCACAAAATCGAACGCTAGCGAGCCACAGCAGGTTTCGCCGGCCGCTCAAGTTCGGTCGGCGCTCGAAGATTCGGTCCGCTGCCATTTACTTGCGGACGTTCCACTTGGGATTTTCTTGAGTAGCGGTATTGACTCCACCGCGCTCGCCGCCTTGGCCAGCCGCCAGCGCTCCGGCATAAAAACATTCACCGTGGTTTTTCCGGAGCAGGAATTCAGCGAAGCTGCCCTCGCGCGCCGCACGGCCAATCTCCTTGGAACCGAGCATTCGGAGTTGCTTCTGACCGGCGGTGAAATGCAGTCGCATCTGGACGACGCTGTTGACTCTTTCGATCAACCGAGCGTTGATGGCATAAATACATACTTCGTTTCCTGGGCGGCGCGCGAGGCAGGCCTCAAAGTTGCACTCTCCGGCCTCGGCAGTGACGAAATTTTCGGCGGCTACTCTACGTTCAGCTCCACTCCGCGGGTATCACGCATTGTGGCCCTCTCGCGCTTCTTGCCATCTGCGCTCCGTGGGGTTGGTGCCTCGCCCGTTCGCGCCTGGGCCAGACGCGGTTCACGTCCCGATGCAGTCCTAAAACTCGCGGGCGCTTTTTCATATCCTGACTACTTTCCCCACCCATATTTCTTCACGCGAACCCTTTTCCCGTCGCAAACGGTTTTCGAGCTTCTTCGTGCCAATCACGCCAGCGGGGAAGGCTCTCCGTGGTACGCCTGGATTGCCGCCGCAGCCCGCGAAGCTTCGCAACTCGACGCTTTCACTGCCGTTTCCTGGCTGGAAATTCGCTCCTATCTCGTCAACATGCTCCTCCGGGACACAGATAGCATGAGCATGCGCCATTCACTCGAGGTTCGCGTTCCATTTTTGGATCATCCGCTCGTCGAACTGACGCTCGGTCTTTCGGCGAATGTGAAAAACCGGAATGGGTTGCGCAAAGCACTGCTCATTGAGGCGCTCGGAGACTTGTTGCCCAGAGAGGTCGTCTCGCAGCCCAAGCGGACGTTTACCTTGCCCTGGGAGCATTGGTTGCGCGGTCCCTTGCGCGACCGTGTCGAATCAGAGCTCGCAAATTGTGACCAAACCCTCGGCGATATCATCGACAAGAGGGCAGTTAGGAATGTCTGGCAGAGCTTCCTGGCCGGGCGTACGAGCTGGTCGCGGCCTTGGAGTTTATTTGTGCTGAGTGAATGGTCCCGTCGAAATCTGACGGGCAGCGCTGAATACCCGATCGACAAGGACAAGAAGGCCGCTTCCGCGCTATCCTAATCAGGGAAATCAGCGGGCATTCCGAAGCTACGCAAGAGGGAATTGACAGGCGCATGATCATCTTGGGAATCAATGCGTACCACGCAAACGCTTCGGCGGCAATTGTCGTTGACGGACGCCTCGTTGCCGCGGTGGAGGAAGAGCGACTGAATCGCGTAAAGTATGCCGCGGGATTGCCTGTTAAGGCGATTCAATACTGTCTTGAGACCGCTGGACTCAAGTTATCTGAAGTGGATCACATCGCGATTCCACGCAACCCGTGGGCGCGCCTCGGCACAAAGCTGCGTTTCGCCCTGCGCATGCCGCGCTTTGCTCTGGAACGCTTTAGGGTTCTATCGCGTTTTGCGGGAATAAAGGAAGAGCTCGCCGCCGCGTTTGAAATCGATCCGCAAAGTATTCGCGCGCAATTTCACCGCATCGAGCACCATCAGGCGCACCTGGCCAGCACATTTTTCGTCTCCCCTTTCGGCCGCGCCGCCGTGCTCTCTGCCGACGGTCTGGGTGATTTCGCCAGCACCATGTGGGGAGTTGGCGAAGGCTCGCAGATTCGCGTCAATGGCTCTATCGCATTTCCGCATTCGCTCGGAATGTTTTATACGGCGATGACGCAATATCTGGGCTTCTGGAAGTTCGGCGACGAATACAAAATAATGGGCCTCGCGGCCTACGGCTCCCCGGCATATCTCGAGGAGCTTCGCGACGTCGTTCACGCCGAAGATCCCATCGGTTTCCGCCTCAACCTTCGTTATTTCACGCATCACAAGAGCGGCCCAGAAATGACGTGGAAGAAGGCCGATGAAACGCCCGTGCTCGGCCGCCTCTTCTCGCCGCTGCTCGAAGAGCGCCTCGGCCATACTCGCGCGCCTGAACGGCCGCTCGAGCAACGCCACAAAGATCTCGCCGCGACAATGCAGGCGCATCTCGAGGAAATCTTACTAGCCAACGTGAATGCCCTCCACGCGCAAACCAAGGCAAAAACCCTATGCCTCGCCGGCGGCGTCGCTTTCAATTGCGTGGCGAACGGCAAAATTCTCGAACGCACGCCTTTCGAGCGCGTTTATGTCCAGCCTGCCGCCGGCGATGGCGGGCTCTCTCTCGGCGCCGCCTTTGCCGTTTACCATCAAATTCTCGGAAAACCCCGCAGCTTCACGATGGAGCATGCTTTTTGGGGGCCCGGTTTCACGTCCACGGCCATTAGCAGCGCCATTTCGAGCCGCGGCTCTGATTCCGAGCGCGTTCAAGTTGCCGAACTCCAGGAAGACGCCCTGGTGCATGCCACGGCCAAGCATATCGCGCAGGGAAAAATTGTCGGCTGGTACCAGGGTCGCGCCGAATGGGGGCCGCGTGCGCTGGGGAACCGCAGCATCCTCGCCGATCCGCGCCGCGCTCAAATGAAGGAAACACTCAATCGCCGCATCAAGCATCGAGAGACATTCCGTCCTTTCGCCCCTTCGATTCTCGAGGAAGCCACGGGAGAATATTTCGAGCGTACCCATCCGTCGCCGTTTATGACTTTTGCGTATCCCGTGCGTGCGTCGAAGCGCACGGTAATTCCTGCTCCGACGCATGTTGATGGCACCGCGCGCCTGCAGACCGTTAGTCGCGAAACTCATCCCCTCTACTGGCGCCTCATCCGCGCGTTTGGCGACTTCACCGGCGTGCCTGTCTTGCTGAACACTTCGTTTAACGACAACGAGCCGATCGTTTGCCGCCCCGAAGAAGCGTTGGCCTGTTTTGACCGTACAAAAATGGATGTTTTGGTGTTGGGAAATTTCCTGCTGGAGAAAAAATCGCAGGAGACTTCAAGGGAAGAACCGTCAGCCGCCCTTCTGGACACAAAATCATGAGCACGCGACTCCGTTGGCTTGACCCCGTCGCTTCAGCGTAGATGAACCGTAGCTCGGAACTGCTGTGAACATTTTATTGCTAAACGAATATTTTCCTCCGGACACTTCCGCGACGGCAAAAATCGCCGCAGTGGTCGCAGATACCTTGTCCAAGCGCCACAATGTGACCGTTCTCGCCGGACGTCCATCCTACGATCCGGATGAGCATTATCCTTTCGCGTTTCTTCGCCGCATCGTTTCGGGCGATCTCACCGTCGAACGCGTGGGCTCGACCACGTATTCTCGCCACCAAATGCGCCGCCGCGTGGCCAATTATCTTTCCTATGCAGCGCTGGCAGTTCCTCGGGCGCTCGCCATCAAGGCCGACCTCGTTCTCGCCATGACGGATCCTCCCTTCAATGGAATTGTCGGCGCGACGGTCGCTCGAATGAAGCGCATTCCATTCATCTACAACATTCGCGATCTTTATCCGGACATGGCCCTCGGCGGTGACATTGTGCGCCCGCGAAGTTGGGTTGCCGTTTGGGAACGCCTTCACCGCGCCGCTTTGCGCCAAGCCGCGCGGGTCATCGTGCTGGGCGACGACATGCG